>WGCT01000458.1 GCA_015493625.1 Draconibacterium sp.
ATTTCAGGGTTGAACAGGTCGCAAGAAATGGATTTGTATTTAAGCTATTCGTTTGTTAATCAGGTATTTACGGCTACTATAACCGATTATTTCTTTCCGTCAGATACGGGCAGTTACAAATATTTTGACTATGGGAAAAATACTGGTCATATTTTTGAAACGAGTTTGACATTCAACGGCACAGAAAATTTTCCTGTCTCTTTCAGTGCAAATGTTAATGTATATGGGAACGACGCTATTACTGTCGGAAATAATCCGTCTGATTTATCTACTTTCAACAAAAAAACAGGCATTCAATATTCCAATTATTTTGAAGTTTCTTATGCAAACACAATAAACAGTATTGATTACAATCTTTTTTTAGGTTTTACATTGAACAATCCGAAAAATCCTGACTTAAATACAGGATACATTGGAGAGACAGGATTTTACGGAAAACGCGGAATTGTTAATGTAGGTCTGACTGCCAACAAATCAATATCAATAACAGACAATTATTCTTTGCCTGTGACAGTCTCTCTTATAAGCAATCCCGAAACTCAAAAGGTATTTTTGGTTTTTGGAATTTCATTTTAAACAAAAATTAATAAACATTAAAAATTAGGCTTATGTTTGACACAGGTACAACAACTTTTATGATTTTATCAACAAGTTTGGTAATGTTGATGACACCGGGATTAGCTTTCTTCTACGGAGGCTTGGCAAGTAAACGCAATATTCTCGGTATTATGATTCAAACTTTTGCTTCGCTTGGTATAACAACAGTATTATGGATAACTTTTGGTTATTCGCTGTGTTTTAGCGGAGGAGAAGGCGGTATTATAGGTAATTTCCATTGGGCATTTCTGAATGGCATTCCTTTTTCACAGGCGTTCAGCGGTGCAAACGGACAGTATCCTACATTTATTTTTATTGCTTATCAAATGATGTTTGCGATTATTACGCCTGCTCTTATCACAGGAGCATTTATCAACCGCGTAACATTCAAAGCATATTTGATTTTCTTGGTAGTATGGCAAATTTTCGTATATTATCCGTTCGTACACATGGTATGGGGTGGCGGATTACTCGCAAAATGGGGTGTTGTTGACTTTGCAGGAGGTCTTGTAGTACATGCTTCTGCAGGTTTAGCCGCATTAGCTTCTGTTTTTTATGTAGGAAAAAGAAAAAGCGACAAAGATGCACCACCGAACAGTATTCCATTAGTAGCTATCGGAACAGGTCTATTGTGGTTCGGTTGGTATGGATTTAATGCCGGAAGCGAACTTAGAGTTGATGACATCACAACACTTGCTTTCCTTAACACAGATGTAGCGGCATCTTTCGCATTAGTTACTTGGTTGTTTATAGAATGGATACACGTTGGTAAACCTAAATTTGTGGGGGTACTGACAGGTTCAGTTGCAGGTTTGGCAACAATAACACCTGCGGCAGGATTTGTTCCAACATGGGCGGCAATGATAATTGGTATTACCGCTTCGGTAGTAGCTTATCTCGCAGTTCAGTGGAAAAATAAAAGAGGTTGGGACGATGCTCTCGATGTTTGGGGTGTTCACGGAATGGGAGGTATTACAGGGATGATACTTCTCGGCGTTTTTGCAATGAAAGGAATAAACGGACAGAGTGGCTTAATTGAAGGGAATTGGGCATTCTTCTTAAAAGAAACAGTTTCAGTTCTTGCAGCAGCAGCTTATGCTTTTATTTTTACATATCTAATGCTTGCAGTTATTAACAAAATAACACCTGTTAGAGTTTCTGAAGAAGAAGAAAAAGAAGGTCTTGATACTGCAATTTTGGGTGAAAAAGCTTATGATGAAGGTACATTATAAAAATTTTTCTTAATCTATACTGTTAAAAAGTCAAGATTACCAAGCTGAGTAATCTTGACTTTTTTTTATTGTATTACCCTCCTAACATTGCACAAACATTTTATCTCAAACATAAAACATTTCTAAAATACAATTTTATTATTGCGAAAAAACATTTCCCATACTGCGAAATTCTATTTCCATCTATAACATCCTATTAATCAAGTTGTTATAGCCTATGAAAATTTAAGTGCGAAATTAGATTTCTCAAAATGACATAAGTTAAATTCTCGTCAATCTTGCAATAGCCTGATAATTAGCGTATTAACATTTTGGTATCAGTATTGAATAATTAAGGGCGTAAAACAAAATAATTATTAACCCTTAAAATTTAAAGTCATGTGGAAAGGTTGGACAAATGGTCTTTTAGGTACGTGGCTGATAATAGCCGCATTTATTAAATTTACTGCAACAGGTGCAATGTGGGACAACTTAATAGTTGGTCTTATTGTCACCATAGTCGGATTTATGATGATAAAAGAAAAACCGTGGCAAGGTTGGCTTGGCGGTCTATCAGGTTTGGCACTGTTCTTTGCCGCTTTCGTAAAAACACTACAAACAGGAGCAGGTTATATGTGGACTGTTTTGATTCTTGGACTTCTCATAGCTATTGCAGGATATGGTGCTCTCGGGAAAAATAACGAAAACACAGCTACCAATTGATTAAAATCTCTAAAATCCTGATTTCTAAAAACTGCCCTAATACGGGCAGTTTTTTTTGTTTAGGATAAACCCAAAAGCTCTTGAGTATTCTATATAAAAAATGTTTTTAAACATCGTAAATTTACGATAAAATTATTTGTTTTTTGAAATTATCATCGTATTTTTGCGATAATTAAATAGAATTAACAAAATTAAATTATATGGCACACGAACATCATCATCACCATCATCACGAGGTAGAAGGAAAGAATTTATTTTTTACAATATTGCTAAATACAAGCATTAGTTTAGCTGAAATTATTGGTGGAATTATTTCAGGAAGTATTTCGCTCATTTCAGATGCAATTCATAATTTTTCAGATGTTTTATCACTTATAGTTTCATATATAGCGAATAGACTTTCAAAACGAAATGCAACGGAAAAAAGAACTTATGGCTATAAACGTAGCGAAATTATTGCGGCATTTTTAAATTCTGCGACCTTGATAATTTTAGCAGTTTTTATTCTTTTCGAAGCTGTTGAGCGATTTTTTAAACCTGCCGAAGTCGGCGGTGATTGGGTTATTTGGCTCGCATTGAGTAGTATTGTTGTAAATGGATTAAGCGTTCTTTTCATTAAAAAAGACGCAGAAGATAATATGAATATGAAATCGGCTTATCTGCATCTTTTGGGTGATATGATGACTTCAATCGCTGTATTAATTGGTGGTATTTTAATAAAATTTTTCCATATTTATTGGATTGACCCTGTTT
>WGCT01000459.1 GCA_015493625.1 Draconibacterium sp.
AAATACCAGTATTTTCTCCTAATCTAAATGTTTTCAATAGTATAACCATTGGAAGTAATACCTTTTGCTGTAATTCAACAAACCTATTATACGATTCTGTTTTTGCTAAAACTGAATATCCCAAATACCGGCAGCACGTTCTAATTCAACTAGTGCGGTATAGTTTTCGACCAGTATTTCAATATACGACGATTGAATTTCGTTATAAGTACGTTGGGCATTTAATACTTCGAGCAACGATGTTTCGCCACGTTCGTAACTGTATATTTTACCTTTTAAAACGTGTTCCGACTGTTTTAGTAGGTTGTCTTGAAAATTAATTACCTGCTTTTCGGTCGATAGGAAATAGTGGTATGCCTTAATAATTTCGGTTGTAATTTTCTGTTTTACAAAGCTGTATTGCTTTTCTGTTTGTTGCTCCATAAATTCGGCAGCAGTAATATCGCCCCGGTTAAAGTTCGAAAACTTAAGCGGAATTCCTACACCTGCAGAGATAATTTTAGCTCCCGAGCCGGAATTTGGAATTGAGAAATCGTTTTCAAATCCCAATTTAACATCTAAATCCATTTGTCGTTCGCGTTTTACAAGTTTTGTGTTTTTCGCCGATATTTCCATATTTAATTGTGCTGCTACAACGTCGGAACGGTTTTGCACCGCCATATTTATTAAACTGTTTAAATCGAAACTTTTTAAAATTCCGTTAAACTCTATTTCCGGTGTTAAAAGTGTATCGATTGAGACAACGCCTGCCATTAGATTGAGTTCGTGTAGCGAATTCTTTCTGCTGGCCGATGCCTGTAACAGTTCGTTTAACAACATTCCTGCTTCGAGACTACTCTGTATTGCATCGGTTTCCATAATACTTCCCAACGCAAGACGAATACTGTCGGCATCGGCAAGTTTTTTCATTGTGGTAAACGACTTTTGTTTAATTAAATAGAGTTGATTTTGCTTTTCAGCTTCTAAAAAAACGAGTGTTGCATCGGCCCTTAAATTTCTAAAATAGTCGTCGAGTTGAGCTTGTGTCAGGCTCAGTTCGCTTTCGGCAAGGTCTATTCGTGCCCGTCGTTTTCCAAATTCAACAGTTGTTCCCAGCTCCGATGCATAGCCAAATCCACTCCGCGCTCTCGCCTCCCGATTTTCTAACCAATCGAACGAAAAAGTGGGGTCGGGGAGAACCCGTGCCATCTCAATGGCAGCTTCCGAAATTTGAACGCTGTATTTCTCCGCCGCATATTCTAAATTATTTTCTGCCACAACCTGCAAAAACCGATTAAGATTTACAGGTGCTTTTACAAACGATGTATCGGTTTGTGCAAAAATTATTTCGCTTCCAAAAACTAAAATTATAATTACTATTTGAAATATTTTTACGATTTGTTGTTTCATCTTTTTTTCAGATTAATTTGTTAATTCTCGGTTTTCGGTATTTTCCCAACTGTTTTTATTGCTCCATTTTTTTTCGGCTAAATAGAATACAGCGGGCAATACATAAAGTGTAATAATTGTTGCAAACATCAGCCCGTAAACAATTACTGTTGCCAGTGGGCGTTGAACATCGGAGCCAATACCTGTTGATAACGAAGCGGGTAATAATCCGAGTATGGCCACGGTGGCAATCATTACAATTGGACGAAACCGATGGCGCGTTCCTTCAATAACCGCTTTTTTCAAATCCATTCCCTCTTTTCGCAGGTCGTTAATATGGGCAATCATAATAACTCCGTTTTCTATTGAAACACCAAAGAGCGAAATAAATCCCACAGCCGAAGATACATTTAACGACATTCCAAAAACATTCAATGCAAGCATTCCTCCAAAAAGGGCGAGTGGCACAACACCCATTAAAATTGCAGCTTGCCGGAATTTTCCAAAAGCACCAAACAACAATAAAAACATAATGGCAAGTGCCAGCGGAATAATCATTTGTAAACGTGCGTAGGCACGATTCTGATTCTCGAACTGGCCGCTCCATTTTAAACTATTTTTGGTGTGGTCGAATTCAACATTGGCACTTATTTTTTCTTTTGCCTCTTTTAAAAACGTGGTTAAATCGACACCACGCAGGTTAATTCGCAGAGTAATGTAGCGTTTATTCATTTGGCGCGTTATGTAACTTGCGCCTGTACTTAGTTTTATGTCGGTAACCTGCGACAAGGGAATTTTTGCTCCGGTTGCCGAAGTTAACATCAGGTTTCCAATCTTTTCGGGCGTGTTCCGGCTCTCTTCTTTGTACCTGCAAATTACATCGTACACCCGCTCTCCAATAAATATTTGAGAGATAGCTTTTCCACCCACAGCCACCTCAATGAGTTCCGAAACATCGGAGACATTTAGTCCGTATTGAGCAATTTTATCGCGGTTAGCATGAATTTGCAGTTGCGGCAGCGGTGGTTCCTGGTCGATAGCGAGGTCGGTAGCTCCTTTTATTGTTTTAAGTTGAGTTAAAACTTCTTCTGCTATACGACGGTTTTCTTTAAAATCTTCGCCATAAATTTTTATTGCCAAATCGCTGTGAGTTCCTGCAATCTGGTCCATTACCATATCGATAATCGGCTGCGAAAAACCAACTGTGTAGCCGGGCATTGTCTCCAATTCGGCCGCCATTTTTTCTATCAATTCGCTTTTTGTCATTCCACTCTTCCACTCGTCGTAGGGTTTTAACCCTATTGAACATTCGATATGCGATTTCGAGAACGATTCGGCACCTTCGTCGTCGCGGCCGGTTTGAACCATAACATAGGTAACTTCGTCGTATTTAATTAACCGGTGACGTAATGTGTCGCTCATGGCTTTCGAACGTTCGAGCGATATTCCGGGAGGTAACTGAACTTGTAGCCAAATTGATCCTTCGTCGAGTTCGGGAAGAAAATCTTTTCCTACGGTAAACGTTAAAACAATTGCCGCTATAAAAACAAGAATTAACGGTGCAAATACTTTTTTGGGCTTTTTTAAAATACGAGCCGTCTGACGATGGTACATATTTGTTAACTTCTCCATCCACCGGTTACGATATGTTTTTTGCGGTTTCTTATAAATAATGTATGCCAACCCCGGAATAAGTAATAGCGAAACAAACAGTGCTCCGAGCAAAGCATAGCCAACTGTAAAGGCCATTGGAGTAAAAAGTTTTTTCTCTATTCGCTCGAATGCAAAAAGAGGAAGATAGGCAGTAATTATTATTATTGTTGAGAAAAAGATTGGTCTTGCTACTTCGAGTGCCCGTTTAACAATCGATTTCTCTTCCAGTTCCTGTTCTGGATTATCTTCCCGTTTTTTTAGTATCGTCTCCATCATAACAATGGCGCCTTCTACAATAATTCCAAAATCGATGGCTCCTAACGACAACAGGTTGGCAGGAACATTGGTGAGGTGCATTAAAATAAATGCAATGAGCAACGAAAGCGGGATAGTAATTGCCACAAGCAATGCACCTCGCCAGCTACCAAGAAAAATTATGAGTACGGCTATTACTAAAAACATTCCGAGCAACAGTGTGTGCGAAACCGTGTCGAGTGTGGTTTGTACCAAATCGGTTCTGTCCATAAATTCGTGTATAGTCACTCCTTCGGGCAGAATTTCATTGTTTAACTCGTCGACTGCAGCATGGATTCCGGCAAGAACATGCGATGGGTTTTGATGGCGCAAAAGCTGAACAATGCCTTCTATGCCATCGGTATAATCGCGCTGACGGTCGGTGTAACCAAGTACTCCTTTTCGTTCAAGATTCCCATATTTTAGTTTGCCAAGGTCGCGCAAATATATAGGAACTCCGTTTTCGGTTTTTACAACAACATCGCCTAAATCATCAAGGTTTTTTACCAGTCCTATTCCGCGAATTACATAAGTGAGGTCGCCTCTGTTTAACATACTTCCCCCGGCATTCGAATTGTTGTTTTCAATTTTCTCAATTACATCGGAAATCGACAAATTGTATTGTTGAATTTTAAGCGGGTCGATTTCGATTTGAAACTGTGTGGTAATTCCTCCAAAGTTACTTACATCGGCAACTCCAGTAACTTGCTTTAATCGTGGAATAATTACCCATTTATGCAGTTCGGTGAGTTCGCGCAAATCGTGATTGTTGCTCTCTATTATGTACCTGTAAATTTCGCCTGTTGGCGAAGTAAGTGGGTTTAATCCCGGTGCAGCATCGTACGGTAAATCTACCTCAGCAATTCGTTCCTGTACACGTTGTCGCGCCCAGTAATCGTCAACTCCGTCTTCGAAAACCAGCAATATTGCCGAAAGTCCGAAACTATTTTTACTTCGCATTACATGAAGCCCCGGCAAGCCGTTTAAGGCACGCTCGAGAGGAATACTGATTTGTTGTTCAATCTCTTCTGCTGCCAGTCCCGGAACTTGAGTAACCACTTGCACCGTAACGTCGGCAATGTCGGGGTAAGCTTCAATCGATAATTGTTTCCACGAATAATATCCAAAAATGGCGAGCAAAAAAAACAACGCCACCATTATCCACCTGTGCTGAATTGCGGCAAGAATAATCTTTTTCATAACCTGTTAATTTTGCTCAAGTAAAAAATATCCACCACTTGTAACCACTTGTTCACCGGGTAATAGTCCGCTTTTTACAAGCAATCTGTTGTTCGATGCACCGGTAACCGAAACAGTACGTTTTACAAACCTGTTTTTGTCGATAGCTACATAAACAAAGTTACCGGCCTCTTTTTGAAAGACCGACGATGCAGGTACTAAAATATTATCGGTCATCTCCTCGATAAACCCAACCGACACGTACATTCCGGGTTTTAAAGAGTGGTCGCTGTTGTCGCACCCAATAAACACCTGCACCGAGCGGGTCTCTTCATCAAGTAAATCGCTGATGTAGTAAATTTTCCCTTTATAGCATTTGTCGGAAATGGCCGCAGCTGTTATTTCAATCTCCTCCGAAACATGTATTGAGCTAATGTCTTTCTCTTTAACTTGCCCCACAATCCAAACTTTACTCAGTTCGGCAACCTTAACAACCGGCTCGGCATCTTCTTTTAAATATTGGCCAATTACAATGTTGTTGGCTACAATGGTTCCCGAAATGGGAGAATGAACAACAAGTGGTTGCCCTAAAACCAATTCGTCGGGGTCGACTTTATACACTTTCAAGCTGGCAATTACATTTTCATAGTCGCGTTTATACACTTCGTAATTTACCTCGGCCTCTTCCAAATCTTTTTGAATTCCAACGCCATTTTTGTATAAATCTTTCTGACGTTTCAGGTTTTTCTCGGCAAGAATCATCTCCTGTTTTACCTGATAGTACATTTTGCCTACTTCGTAAATAGATGGTGAACTGATAGCAAAAACAGGTTCATCTTTTTTTACATACTGCCCGAGTTTTACAAACGACTTTGTAATTCTTCCTGAAAAAGGGGCTGCAATTTCGGCATAATTGGTTGGTATTGCTTGCACAATACCAAATGTTGAAACATTTCCCCGGTAGGGTTCTTTAGCAATTTTTATTGTTTTTATCTTTTTTAGAAGGTTTGAATTATTAGGAACTATAATTGTGTCGCCCGAAATTTGAATCCGGTTAGCCGGCTCTTGTTTTTTATTCTCCGATGTACAGGAGATTAATAATACAATTGCGGCAAGAAAAAGAAATTTTGTCATTCTTCCGATTTTTAAATTTTAAACTGGCTCCCTGTGGCAGCCAAAATAGTATGAAAATACTGTGTGAGGATTTTTTTTACAGGAGAGAAAAACCGGAAGAAGGTGGGCCACGAAGTTGATAACCTACCAGCGAAGTGAGGTTGTGAATTGATTCGCTTAATGGAATTAAAAAGCTGTTCAGCAAAAACCGTTGTACAGGTAAAAACAGATAACCTGCATAAACCGTTGTTACAAAATGTGTGATTATATTGATGGTAACTAACTCGCTTTGTGAATGGTTATGTTTTACAGGTTTCCCCGAAGTATCTTTTGCATTCCAGTAAAAGTGCGAGTGAACAACCTCTTTCCCGTTTATAACATGCGAATGATAAAAAAGAGTAATACTAAAATAGTACGCTATAAAAAGTAACGTAAGAAAGTACTTTAGAACTATTTTGTATCTATTATTCAAATTACCAGTTTTAAAAACCATTAATTGCAATCGCAAAAATAGAATTATCTTTAAACAACTTCTTTATATTCTCTATTTTACCACGGAACAAACGATATTTTTTTCGAAACGATATTCTTTCCATTATTAAACCTGACAAAATATACGCCCGGAACATTCCCGTTCATATCGATTTTAACTTTTCGTTCATCCACTTTTTCTATCTGAAAATAGATGTTTTGCCCAATTAAATTTACCACCGAAACCTCTTCGGTTTTTATATCCTTGCCCGCTTCAACTGTTAGTATCCCTGTTGCAGGATTAGGATAAACAATTATTTCCATTGGGTTATTTACAATTGGCGTATCGCTTGGCGAGTCGTCGATGTTACAAGCCACCAGTTCAACAATATTAGCCATCGACTGGTAACCCGAAGTAATATCTTCGAAATTTTGCCAGCTTTCGTTTTGTTTAAAATAGAAATAGTTGTCGGTGTTTGGCCCACGTAACGACTGATATATGGCAAATGAGTCGGTGGGTTGAATGTTGCTCATTTCGAACCCCACAAAGAATGTGTCGGCAGGTTCAACCACCTCGTCAAATCCAATATAATTCATGGCTCCTTCAAACAGGTCTTTAATTTGAACTTTTTTTGAATAGATTAATTTTTCGGGGATATCTGTGCCGTTGTAAACTTTTATTGTTATCTCGCTAGTGGTGTCGTTACTCGATGTTTTTATCAATCCAACTCCCAGCGAAATACCGTCGAGTTGTTCGTTGCCAAAAATCGAAAATCGCTCGGTAAACTCCGTAATTCCCGTACTGTTTGTTCCGCCCCAATAACCTGCAAACGGGCCTGTTTTACTTATTTTAACTAACTTGTAGTTGTCGTTATCATTCAAATTTGTAAAAGCACCGCAATACTCTTCTTTCTCGTAAAAACGTTTTCCGCTAAGTGTTTCGGTATCCGAGTTAATGGGGTCTAACCAATGTTTTAACTGTAACGAATCTTCCGACCTATGATCCCACGAAAGTGCAAATCGTTCAAAATAATCTTTCACCGGATTTCCACAACTTGCAACTCCTCCTGTTAACGTTCCAATAATATTTTTGTTTTTATCGAATAACGGGCCACCCGACGAGCCAACTTCGGTAACTCCTTCATCCCAACGAGCAATCTTTAAAAAACCGTCTTTTAAATAACTGCTTGTAAAATCGCTTATCGAAGGGGCATCGTAATCCAATGCAATTTTTTTAATATCGCCCTGCGGATGATGAATGCTTGCTGATGAATCGCGCAACTCAACTGTGCGCTCCCAACCGGCAAAATAGGGACGGTAATTTGGAGGTGGAACAAGAGTTAATTCGGCCAATGCAAAATCGAGACTGTCGAATTGGGCTTTCATAATTGCTCCCGAAACCGAATTTCTCGGATCGCCGTCGAGGGGTGCACAAAACGGGCTTTCGTAATTAAAAACATAAACCGATGTTTCGGCATATTCCCACTTGTCGTAACAGTGCGATGCCGAAATAATATAGGGCTTCTCATCTTCAGCCGTATTATTAATTAACGAACCGGTACAAATTTCTACCCCGTTTACAATTATTCTGCACACCGAGTTTTTAACGTCACTCCACTTATCGCCCAAATCGCAATTTATATCGATATTGCATTCTCCGGCGGTTTTCCCCATCGGACGGCGGTCTCCCTTTTCTAAAATTCCAATAAAATCGTGATTTACCCGTATAATTTCAAAAGGAATGTTTTCAATATCTCTTTTTTCTGTTTCGTATTGAACAGTAATTTCGTCGCCGGCAACCGGTGCTACTGCAAATTTTCCCGAAGTTTTATTGTTAACCGGTGTAAACGCACCAAGAACCGTATTTTTGTTGAAAATAAATAGTCGCGTATTTTTGGGGAGCTTAAAACGGTTAAAGATGAGGTTGAGAGATTTGGCTCCCTTCGATCGTATTTTTAGTTTCCAACACAACGTTCCATCGTCGGCAACCAACCACTCTCCCGAGTTTTCGGGAGTTAAATTTACGTTAAAAGCGTAGGCAAATTTTAATGGTTTTAATTTTTTTTTGGATGATGAGGAGACAATACTTTTTTTCAAACTATTCAGATCGAAAGATGGCATTTCTACTAACTTACTAACCGAACTTTTTAGATGAACCACCTTGAGCGGGTCTCCTCCTTGCGATACCTGACCCCGGCCATTGAAAGTTAGAAACAGACCAATAATAACAAACAATAAAAAAGCGCGCATAAAAATTATTTTTAGCAAATATATCAATTCTAATTGTTTAGAGTAAAGT
>WGCT01000460.1 GCA_015493625.1 Draconibacterium sp.
AGATATTTAGCTGAAAAGTAATAAATCAGAAAAAATGTCGTTTTTTCATCAGAAGGCAGAAAAGTCAATCAAAAATGTTAGTTTATTTAATTCGGTATTGCCTTCGACGGAAGGGGCGTTTTTTCGCCCCTTTTTTTATGAGGTAATATTGTCTTACGGAAAGTTATAAAGATGCAATTACAACTATCAAACATCTAAAGCATCTCCAATTTCCGAGAGTTCGTCTCTAATGCTTTTTAATCGTTGTGCAATATCAAAGTTATTGATGGTTTCGTCGCGGTTCTCTTTGAGTTTTTGCTTTGCACCTTTAATGGTTAGCCCGCGCACTTTAACCAAATAATGAATGAGTTTAACGGTCTCGATATCTTTTTTGCTAAAGAGCCGTGTTCCTTTTTTATTTTTTTTAGGGTTTAACGCATCAAACTGATTTTCCCAATAGCGGATTAACGACACATTTTCGCCCAACATTTCAGCAACTTCTCCAATGCTAAAAACAATCTTCTCTATTTTTGGTTTCTTGTACGGCACTTCAGTTTAAATTATTCCGATGCCAAATTAATAAAAAGAAAGGGTGATACCAACAACTTCGGGTTGTAGAATAAGTGACGAGAAGAACAAACCGAGGAACAAAACAACCTGTAAAATTAGTCGAGCGACTGACCTATGTTTGTTGAAATGGCAATCATTTTGTCGTATTCTTGTGGCGTAAGGTCTTTGTAGTAATAGTAGGCCGGATTTACCTTTTTCCCGTTTTTATGTACTTCGTAGTGCAAATGCGGCGCGGTAGAACCTCCGGTATTTCCAACGAAAGCAATAATATCGCCACGCTTCACTTTTTGCCCGCGCTTTACATTAAACGAATTCAGGTGTCCATAAAGTGTTTCGTATCCATATCCGTGGTCGATAACTACTTCGAGCCCAAAACCCGAGCGGCTTCTTTTCGACCCTTTAATGGTTGTAACAACTCCATCGCCGGTAGCATAAACAGGCGTTCCTATCGGAGCAGAGAAATCCATTCCGTAATGAAACTTTCGAACTTTATAAATAGGATGCAACCGGTACCCCCAGCCACTTGCAGTCTTTTTTAAATCTTTATTCGAAATGGGTTGAATAGCAGGGATAGAAGCCAGCATCTTCTCTTTGTTTAATGCCAAATTCAGAACTTCGTCATACGATTTCGACTGAATATAAGCCTCTTTTGAAATAATGTCGAGTTTGCGTGCTGTTTCAACAACGAGTTTCGAGTTGTCTAAATTTTCTAAATGCGAATAGTTATTCGAGCCCCCAAACCCCGCTTTCCTTACCGACGAAGGGATAGGCTCTGTTTCGAAAATAACCCGGTAAATATTATCGTCGCGCTGCTGCAACTCTTTCAGTACGTTTTCAATCTTATCCAAATCCTTGCTCATTAATTCATATTGAGTTAATAAGCGTTGGTTCTCGCGTTTTAATGCTTTTGTTTTAGGTGTTTCATAAGTATTCAAAACAACTACGGCAATAATTAATGCCAAAGCTAAACTACTCGAAAAATAGGCTAAAATTTTTGTCGTTTTCTCTTTGAATGTAATCCCTACTCTTTCGTAACTGAGGTTGTCCGGATTAAATTTATATTTCTTTTTTGCCATTTATTTAAAGCTAATTCTTCACAATTCTAACATAATTAATTAAAAGATATACCTTTGCAATCTTGTTAGAATCAACTGTTTTCTGAGCCGCAAAGGTAAATAAATAACTTTGGAAAGATGAAAATATTTTGTTTCTATTAAATAAATTTAACAAAATTGTAAAAATATTTAATGCGTAACATGAAGACTTCTAAGGAAATACGTAAAGCTTTTCTCGATTTTTTTACCGAGAAACAACATCAGATAGTACGCTCGGCACCCATGGTTGTTAAGGGCGACCCAACGTTAATGTTTACCAATGCCGGAATGAATCAGTTTAAAGATCTGTTTTTGGGGAACGAGCCGGTAAAGTGGAAGCGTGTTGCCGATACGCAAAAATGTTTGCGAGTTTCGGGCAAGCACAACGACCTCGAAGAGGTGGGACTGGATACGTATCACCACACCATGTTCGAAATGCTTGGGAACTGGTCGTTTGGCGACTATTTTAAAAAGGAAGCCATCGATTGGGCGTGGGAATTTTTGGTAGACAAAATGGGCGTGTCGGCCGAAAGATTATATGCTACCGTTTTTGAGGGTAGCAGCGACGATAACCTTCAGCGCGATAACGAAGCCGCCGGCTATTGGGAACAATATTTACCTGAAGAACGCATTCTAAATGGAAACAAAAAAGATAATTTTTGGGAAATGGGCGATATTGGCCCGTGTGGCCCCTGTTCCGAAATTCATGTCGATTTACGTCCACAGGAGGAGATTGATAAACTGCCGGGAGCTAAATTGGTAAACAAAGACCACCCGTTGGTAATAGAAATATGGAACCTGGTATTTATTCAATTTAACCGAAAAGCCAATGGCAATTTAGAAAACCTGCCCGATAAACATGTTGATACCGGAATGGGTTTCGAGCGGTTGTGTATGGTGCTGCAAGGCGTAACATCGAACTACGACACCGATGTTTTTCAGAATATTATTGCTGAAATTGGAACATTGAGCGGGAAAAAATATGGCGACGACTTAAAACCGGACATTGCCATGCGTGTTATTGCCGACCATTTACGTGCCGTTGCTTTTGCAATTGCCGACGGTCAATTGCCATCGAACAACAAAGCAGGTTATGTAATTCGGAGAATTTTACGTCGAGCTGTCCGGTACGGATACACATTTTTAGGGTTTAAAAAGGCATTTATTTATAAATTGGTTGAGGTGCTGAAAGAGACTATGGGCGACACTTTTACCGAATTAAAAAGCCAACAGGAACTGATTGAAAAAGTGATTAAAGAAGAGGAAGAGTCGTTTTTGCGAACTCTTTCAACCGGAATTAAATTGTTAGACGATATTATTAAGAAGGCAAAAAAAGAGAAACATACCGAAATTCGGGGAAAAGATGCTTTTGTTTTATACGATACTTTTGGATTTCCTTTAGACCTAACCGAACTAATTGCCCGCGAAAACGAACTTGCAGTTGACGAAACCGGATTTAAAAAAGAGATGGAGATACAGAAAAATCGTTCGCGAAATGCAGCTCAACAAGAGACCGACGATTGGATAGAATTGCGTAAAATTGACAAAACCGAATTTGTTGGCTACGACATTTTAGAGACCGAAATAAAAATTGCCCGCTACCGGAAAGTATCTCAGAAAAAAAAGACATTTTACCAACTGGTTTTCGACAAAACTCCATTTTATGGCGAGTCGGGAGGACAGATTGGCGATACCGGTTACATTGAGTCTGACGGCATAAAAACATCAATATTCGACACTCAAAAGGAAAATAATTTAACCGTTCATTTGGTTGAGAAACTGCCTGAAAATATTGAAACTACTTTTAAAGCAGTTGTAAATTCTACTAAACGACTGAGTATTGCCGATAACCACACGGCAACCCACCTGCTGCATGCAGCTTTACGTAAAGTACTCGGAACACATGTCGAACAAAAAGGTTCGTTGGTAAATGCCGACCACCTTCGTTTCGACTTTTCTCATTTTCAGAAATTAACCGACGAGGAGATTGAAAAAGTGGAGGAAATTGTAAACACAAAAATAAGAGAGAATTCTGTGTTGGAGGAGAATCGCGCATTACCGATAAGCGAGGCGAAAAAACTGGGAGCAATGATGCTGTTTGGCGAAAAATACGGCGATTCGGTGAGGGTGATTAAATTTGGAGATTCGGTGGAATTATGCGGAGGAACACATGTAAAAGCAACCGGGCAGATTGGTCTGTTTCGTATTGTCTCGGAAAGTGCAATTGCTGCCGGAGTAAGACGTATTGAAGCGGTTACAGGTGCTCGCGCCGATAAATATATTAACGACCAAATAAAAACACTAAAAAGCATTAAAGAGACAATTAAAGGTTCGAAAGATATTTTAAGCGGTGTAATGAACCTTATTAAAGAACACTCGGAACTGTCGAAACAGCTCGAAGCCTTTCAGCGCGAAAGCTTAAAAATAATTAAAGCGAACCTGAAAAGTAAAGTCTTGCTTGAAAAAGGAGTTAATATTATTGCCGACAAAATTATTGTCGATAATGCCGGCATGGTAAAAGATATTGCATTTCAATTAAAAGGAGAAGTAGAAGATCTTTTTCTCGTTATTGGAGCCGAGATTAATGGCAAACCTCATTTAACAGTAATGATATCGGAAAATATTGTTGCCGAAAAAGGATTAAATGCCGGGCAAATTGTACGCGAAGCAGGCCGCGAGATTAAAGGCGGCGGCGGCGGACAACCATTTTACGCTACGGCAGGCGGAAAAGATATTTCGGGACTTCAAAATGCAATCGACAAAGCACTTACTTGTTTAGTCACTACTCAGCAGTTCAACTAAAAATTAAATCGCTGTTTATCAATCCATTTTGTCATGATTTTTGTTCCCAAAAAACAAAAATCCCCCAAAACTACAGATATTTACAATATTTTACCCCAAGCTAAACAGACTGTGTGAAAACAGTCTGTTTAGCATTTGCCGTCCCATTTATGGGACGGAATGTGGAATGACAAGAACTGTTGGACTTTAGTCCAACTATCTTATATTCAGGACTAAAGTCCAGTTCCACATCTCTATTCAATAATCGTTGGATAAATCCAACGGCAAAGAATAGTCTCATTTTCACACAGTCTGTAAAGCATGGAGTTATTAATACTTTAAAACTGCTGAGTAGTAACCATAAGGTCATGTTTATCGTGCAGAGTAAACTAAAAAGTCCAAATTTCAATTATTGAAATTTGGACTTTTTTTAAAATAATCCGTTCCTTATTTACTCTTTTTCAAGAAAAATAGTTTGCTCGCGGTTAGGACCAACCGAAGCAATCGAGATTGGAATTCCCATTTCATCTTCAATAAAGTTGATATAGTTGTTTAGCTCTTCGGGAAATTCGTTTTGGTCTTTAATTTGTGTTAAATTGGTTTTCCAGCCGGGCAGATCAACATAAACCGGTTTTACTGCATCGGTTAATTCAAATGGGAAATCTTCAACAACTTCGCCATTAATCTCGTACCCTACACAAATTTTTATTGTATCGAAGTCGTCGAGAACATCGGCTTTCATCATAATCAGCTCGGTTGTTCCATTTAGCATAACGGCATATTTCAGGGCTACCAAATCGAGCCATCCACAGCGGCGCGGGCGTCCTGTTGTTGCCCCGTATTCGTTTCCGGCAGCACGTAACTCTTCGCCTGTTTTATCGTTCAGCTCGGTGGGGAAAGGCCCCATACCAACCCGTGTACAATAAGCTTTAAAAATGCCAAATACATTGCCTATTTTTCGGGGTGCAATACCAAGCCCCGTACAAGCTCCGGCACAAATTGTATTCGAGCTTGTTACAAACGGATACGAGCCAAAATCTATATCGAGCATTGTTCCCTGCGCACCTTCAGCCAAAACCGATTTACCCTCTTTTAGTGCTTGATTAAGCAAATGTTCAGTATCGACAATATTAAATGATTTTAAAACCGTAATACCTTCGAACCACTCTTTTTCCCAATCGTTTAGTAACTCTTCGAAATCGAATTTAAAAAAATCGGTTAACAATATTTTATGGTTCTCGATTCTTGCATTATACTTTTCATCGAAATTATGCACTAAATCGCCAACTCGTAATCCGTCGCGACCAATTTTATCTTTATAAGTTGGTCCAATTCCTTTTAATGTTGAACCAATTTTTGTTTTTCCTTTTTTATCTTCCGAAGCAGCATCGAGCAGTTTATGAGTGGGTAAAATCAGATGTGCTTTTTTCGAAATATAGAGGTTTTTCGAAATATCTACTCCGGTCTCTTTTAGTTTATCAATTTCGGCTTTAAAAACGTTAGGGTCAATAACTACTCCGTTTCCAATAACATTTATTTTATTCTCTCTGAAAATTCCGGACGGGATTGTATGTAAAACATGTTTAACATTGTTGAATTCCAATGTATGCCCCGCATTGGGACCTCCTTGAAAACGCGAAATTACATCGTAATTCGGAGTAAGTACATCAACAATTTTTCCTTTCCCTTCGTCGCCCCACTGGAGGCCGAGTAAAACATCTACATTCATTAGTGATTCTTTTAATATTTTCACACGAAACCGCAAAAACTCATTCTTGGTACAATGAAATTTTTACGGCTTTCAAATTAGCAGTTAAAAGTAAGAATTATTTTTGGTTACCGACATAAAAAAATCCATTTGAAAATGGATTTTATAATATAATAAAATGAAGTCGGTGTATTCAACTTAAACCAAATACGTTTTTCGAAAACCTATCTGAATTAATTCTATTAATCGGTATACTCGCCATAAATATAAAGGGTGTGATGCGAGAACTTAAAGTTGTTCTTTTTACAAGCATCTTCAATAATTTCTCTGATGCGTTTGTCGTAAAATTCAACCACTTTCCCGTTCGATACATCAATCATATGGTCGTGCTGAAGTGTGGCAAATGCTTTTTCGAACTGAGCGATATTTTTACCAAACTGATGTTTTACAACCAACTTGCAATCGAGCAGTAAATCAATTGTATTGTAAAGTGTAGCACGGCTTACCCTGTAATTGTTGTTTTTCATCGAAATGTAGAGCGACTCGATGTCGAAGTGTCCGTCGCGGCGATAAATTTCATCGAGAATTGCAAATCTTTCAGGGGTTTTTCTATGTCCGTTTTTTTCCAGATACTCGGTAAACATTGTTCGTACCGTTTCTCTGGTTTTATTGCTATTCATAATTAAACTAAATTTAAATAGGCTTCAAAAGTAGAATTTTTTTTTGATTTTCTTTAGAATGATTCTAAAAATGATTGAAATTTATTCATTTAGATTTTCAACACGGGTTACATTGTCAATTCCCTTTATTTTTTTAAGCCGTTCAATTAGGTTGTGCAAGTCGTCGGTATTATGAATATAGAGGAACAGTTCGCCCGAGAAGATACCTTCGTGAGCATCGAAATGGAGCGAGCGCATATTTATATTATTCTCTTTCGAGATAATGGTTGTTATTTGGTTGGCAATTCCCAACTTGTCGAACCCTTCAAGTTTAATTCGGGTGAGGTACGACTGGCGCTTAAATTTTGTCCATTCGGCAGTAATTATTCTGTCGCCATGGTTCGAGAGGTATTTCCCCAACTCTTTGCATCCGGCTTTGTGTATATTTACATGGTCGTCGGAACTTAAAACGCCAATTACTTTTTCGCCAGGAATTGGGTTGCAGCATTTTGCCAGCGAATAGGAGATGTTGTCTTGTGTCTCTTTTAAGATAAATGGCTTTTTATTGTCGATTTTTTGAACCGAATCATCATTTTCAATTTCACCTTTTTTCCTGTTTCCGAATGTAATATTCCAATATTTCACCAGTTTATTTTCCGATTTTTTACCCAGTATTTCATCGATGTTTTTTAGATCGATAAAACCCATTCCCAACTCGGAGTATAATTGCTCTTTGTTGTTCAGGTTAAAATGGCCAATTAATTTTTTCAGATTGTTCGAGGTAATTGGGGCGTTTGCTTTTTTCATAACCTCTTCAACCATCAACCGTCCTTTTTCGATGTGTCTGTTTTTTTCGAGTTTAAAAGCAGCTTTAATTTTGCCACGTGCTTTTGCCGAGGTTGTAAATTTTAACCATTCGAGTTTTGGTGTCTGGTTTTCGGAGGTTAATATTTCAATTTGGTCGCCACTTTGAAGAACATGACTAATGGGAACGAGCCTTAAATTTATTTTTGCTCCAATGCATTTATTTCCGAGGTCGGTATGAATTTCGTATGCAAAATCGATTACTGTCGAGTTTTGCGGCATCGAAATCATATCGCCTTTTGGTGTAAACACATTTATTTCGGTTCCATATAAATTGAGTTTAAAGTCGTCTAAAAATTCAAAGGCATCGGTGTCGGGATTTTGCAATACGTCGCGTATTCTTTCGAGCCATGTTTCCAGCTCTTTTTCGTATGTACTAATATCTTTATAGCGGTAGTGGGCAGCGAATCCACGGTTGGCAATTTCGTCCATTCTTTCGGTTCGAATCTGCACCTCAACCCATTTCCCTTCGGGGCCCATAACCGTAACGTGTAACGATTCGTAGCCGTTTACTTTGGGCAGATTAATCCAGTCGCGAATCCGGTCGGGTTTTGGCTTGTAAATATCGGTTACAATAGATAATACGTCGAAACATTGTCGTTTTTCCGAAATTTCGGGTTTCGCTTTAATAATTATTCGAATAGCGAGAATGTCGTAAATTTCGTTAAAGGTTACCCCTTTTTTTTGCATTTTCTGCCAGATGGAATAACTGGTTTTTAACCGGTGTGTTACTTCGCAATCGAAATTGTGCTCGGCAAGTTTCTCCTTTATCGGTTTTATAAATTTATTTACCAGATAGTTTCGTGTTTCTTCCTGATTATGAAGAAGGTAATTAATTTGATTGTACTCTTCGGGATGTTTGTATTTAAAACTCAACTCTTCTAATTCCGATTTTATGGCGTACAACCCCAAACGGTGAGCAAGAGGAACATAAAGGAAAAGTGTTTCGCCGGCAATTTTAACTTTTTTATGTGGCAACATCGAGTCGAGGGTGCGCATATTATGCAAGCGGTCGGCTATTTTTATAAGAATAACCCGAACATCGTCGGAGAGGGTCATTAATATTTTCCGAAGTGTGAGTGCTTGTTTCGAATCGAAATCGCCCGAAAGTTTTGTTAATCCATCAACAATGGTAGCTACTTTCTTCCCGAACATATTTTCAATATCCGACAGGCGGTACTCGGTGTCTTCAACAACATCGTGAAGCAATGCCGAAACAATTGAAGTGGCTCCAAGTCCAATGTCTTTGGCAACAATTTTTGCCACAGCAATGGGGTGAATAATATATGGTTCGCCCGATTTTCGTTTTATTCCGTCGTGTGCAGCATTTGCAAACCGAAATGCTTTTTCGATTCGTGCAATGCGCTCATCGTCGAATTTATTCCGAATCTCTTTTAAGAAATCTTCGTAACGGTCTTCGATGTGCCTTATTTCTGCTTTTGTAAAATGTTGCACTTTAACTTTTTTTTACTTGTGGTTGTTCATTCAAAAGTTGTTTAGCCAGAAACATTGTTCTACATTCCTTAAAATTTAAACAGCTTCATTTAAAAACTCTTTGGCATAAAGATAAAAAATATGACCATAGAAAAACATTACTTTTTATACACATGAAAATCGCCGGGTAGAATATCCTGAATATAGAGATTCTTCCCGATGCCTGCATTTTCACCTGCTAAAATATCACTTTTTTTGTCTCCAATCAAAACCGACTGAGCCGGATTAATATGAAATTCGTCAATCGCCTGCAAAATCATTCCGGGTTTTGGTTTCCGGCAATTGCAGTCTCCGGTAATTTCGGGGTGATGTGGGCAATAATATGTTTTTGTTATTTCAATTCCTTTTCTTCTGAATTGCTTTAGCATCCAGTTGGTTAATTTTTCGTAATCGGCAACCGAATACAGTTTCCGTGCAATTCCGGCCTGATTGGTAATTATAAAAATTAAGAATCCTTTTCCCTGACACTCTTTTATGAGTTCAAAAATGCCATCGATAAATTCGAAATCTTCAATTTTGTAGATGTAATTTTTTTCAATATTTATCGTTCCGTCGCGGTCGAGGAAAAGAGCTTTACGTTTCATTGGGTTCAAAATTTAGAAAATCGGTTTGTGCCTGATTATACGATTCAGGAATACCTATATCGAGAAAGTAGCTGTTAAACGGAATTCCAAAGAACTTTTTTTCTTTAAATTTTGCCGTTAAGAAATCTTCTTCGAAAGAGAACTTTTCGGGAAAACCGAGTTGAATAAACGAACTGTTTTTTATTAAATAAATACCGCCGTTAATTAATCCTTCCCCGGCATTATTCTGTTTTTCCACAAATTTTACAATTCTATTCTCCCCGGAAATTTCTATCGTTCCAAACCGCGAAACATTGTCTATTTTGCGCAAGGCAATTACTAAATCGCTCTGTTTTTCAACAGCCAGATTTTCCATTTCAGCAAAAGAGACGGGGAAATATGTGTCGCCATTTAAAACAAATGTAAAATTTTCGCGAGCCTGTTTTAGCGCATTTAATATCCCTCCTCCTGTTCCAAGCGGATGCTCTTCAACGGCGTACGAAATTTTCATTCCCAGAAAACTATCGCCAAAATAGTCGGAAATAATTTTGTATTTAAATCCAACGGCAAGAATTATATGTTCGAAATTTTCTTTTTTGAGATTGCTAAGCAGGTAGTGCAAAAATGGTTTGTTGTTTATAAGTGCCATTGGTTTTGGCCTGTCGTTAACAACCGACTTCAATCGCGACCCCATTCCTCCGGCCAATATTACAGCTTCACGTTTCATTGTGCTATCTGTTTTATTTCGAGAAAATTTGTTGTTCAACAATTTCGCAAATAATATGGCCAACTGTAATGTGCGATTCCTGAATACGCGGTGTGTCGGTTGAAGGAACATTAATTAAAACATCAGCCAGCTCTTTCATTTTTCCACCGGTTTCTCCGGTAAATGCAATCAGAGTTACTCCTTTTTTGTTTGCTGTTTTAAAGGCGTTAATAATGTTTGCTGAGTTTCCCGAGGTTGAGATGCCTACCAGAATATCACCTTTTTTACAGAATCCCTCAACAAATCGCGAATAGATTTTATCGAAATTATAATCGTTAGCAATTGCCGTTATAAACGATGAATTACCGTGGCAAGCTTCGGCAGGCAGTGCCGGCCGGTCGAAATAAAACCTCCCCGACAACTCGGCAGCAAGATGTTGCGCATCGGCAGCACTTCCACCGTTTCCACAAAAATAAACCCGGCGATTGTTTTTAAACGCACCGGTAATTGTTTGTGCGGCTTTTTCAATAGCCGAAATCAGTTGTGGATCGTCAATAATTTTCTGCTTAACTGCTATGCTCTCTTCTATTTTTTTTGCAATCATATTCACTTTTTTTAAACCGTCCAGCTGCTCAATCCGTTTTTTGTAAACTGAAAAGGAGATACAGAGCCACCGAATGAATTCAGTGTTTTTATTACTTCGAACCGGGTGTTTCCGGGGCAGTAAAAAAACATAAATCCGCCACCGCCGGCTCCCGAAATTTTTCCTCCCGAAGCACCTGCTTTTCGTGCTTTATCGTAAATCTCATCGATGGTTTTGTTCGAAATTCCCTGTGCAAGTTGTTTCTTTACCTGCCACCCTTCGTGTAAAATTTCGCCAATGCTGTTTAAATCCGACTTTAAAATAGCCTCCTTAATCGATATGGCAATTTGCTTGGTATTGTGCATGGCGTTTATCGATGAGGTGTTGTTTTGTTTTATGCTTTGTTGCTGCTTTTCGATTATAGTTGCCGACAATCTGCTGGTGCCCGTGTAGTAGAGAACCAAATTGTAGGCAAGCTCGTTTAAAACACTGCTTTTAATTCGTAATGGATTAACAATTACCTTATCGTTATCGTAAAATTCCATAAAATTTACACCACCAAAAGTTGCTGCGTACTGGTCTTGTTTACCGCCTGCATACCCCAAATCGATGCGTTCTATTTTATATGCCAGTTGAGCAATATCGTACTCTCCCAACGGAATTTTCAACCACTCGACAAAAGCGCCCACAACTGCAGTTGCCAGTGTCGACGATGAACCCAGACCCGAGCCGGCAGGTGCATCGACAAACGTTATTAGTTCGAACGCGAGTTTTTGTTTCGTAAAATCGTTGACAATCCGGTTGTATATTCCTTTTAATAAATCGAGTTCTCCGTTAAACGGTAGCTTTTCTGTCGATTCAAATTCAATTTTCTCGCCACGGTCGACCGCATTTATAATAATCTTTCCATCGTTGCGCGGAATAATTGTTGCGTAAGCAAACAAGTTAATTGTGGTGTTAAGTATTGCACCTCCATAAATGTCGGAATAGGGCGAAACATCGGTACCACCACCTGCAAGACCAAGTCGTAACGGAGCTCTACTTCTGATTATCATTATTCTCTGTTTTATTATAAACCTCTAATATAGTTGAAATCATTCCTGACCACGAGAATTTTTGCTTTTCTTTTTTTATATTCTTAACAAACTGCTCTTTTCGTTCATTTTCGAAAAAATCGACAAGTGCATTGGCAATCGATTTTGGGTTAGGTTGGATAACATAACCAATTTTCCCATCGGGAATAATCTCCGACAGTCCACCAACATTGGTAACCAACATTGGCTTATTAAAGTGATAGCCAATTTGAGTAACTCCACTTTGCGTAGCCGATTTATAGGGCTGTGCAACAAGGTCGGCGGCACAAAAATAGTTCTTCACTTCATCGTCGGCAATAAAATCGGTTTTCAGAATAATGTGTTCCGAAAGATTTAGTTTATCAATTAAATTATGGTAGGGTTTTGGGTCGGAATAGAACTCGCCCGCAACAATTAGTTTTACAGGAAATTTACGAAGTCTGCTGTCGGCAAAAGCTTCGAGCAACCAGTCGAGTCCCTTATAATCGCGAATAAAGCCAAAAAATAAAATGAATCTGAATTGTGGGTCTAATCCTATGTTTTTTAACGCACTGTTTCGCTCCAAAACCTCTCCGAAATTATCGAACAACGGATGCGGATGCAATTTTACGGGAATATCTTTTCTGAATTTATAGATGTCGTTTTCAACACTTTTCGACATTGGAACAATTCCGTCGATGCTATTCATAAAATAGGTGGTAAGCATTTTATCGCCAATCCGTTTTTCGTGCGGAATAATATTATCGGCAACACAAATTACTTTTGTGTGCTTATTTTTTCTAATAATGCGGGCAATTGTACCTAAGCTAGGAGCAATAAACGGAATCCAGTATTTTACAATTACAAAGTCGGGTTTCTCCTTTTTAATTCTACGTCCGGTTTTAAACCAGTTAAACGGATTTACCGAGTTAACAGAACGGGTAATTGTTAAATCTTTCGGTTTTTCCCAATCGGCGAATTGTGTTTTCCCGGGAAACAGAATATTTGGATACTGAACAGTAAATGTCTCAATATCAACACGGTTTCCTGCATCAGCAAACTCTTTTGCCATTCGTTCGTTAAATGCTGCCAATCCTCCTCTGAACGGATGTGCTGTACCAATCAGTTTTATTTTCTTCAAATTTCCGCTTTTTTAAGTTTCTCGACTACAAATTTATCAATAGGGAAAGAAAAATCATCAGGATTAATCGATTTTATTTTCTCCCACCTAAAACTCTGATTGCCATTTTCCATTTTTTCGAAATCGAATGGTTTCTCCGAGATTTTAAATCGAAGTGGTTCATTCAATTCGGCGAAGTAATAAATGCTAATTAGTTGCGTATTTTCGTAGAAAAGAGCTTTTTGGTAAAAGTCGGTGGTATAAAAATGACGGATATTTTTCAATTCCTGCCCATTACACTCTTCTCTAAATTCGCGCTTTAAACAGTCAATTGTTCCCTCTCCAAATTCTAATCCACCTCCGGGAAATTTGGTCATTTTTTCTCCCAATTGAAATTCATCGGAAATTAAAATCTCACCGTTTTTGTTGATAACAATACCATAAACGCGAATTGTAAAGTTAATTAGCTTCCTCATTGTTTTTATATCTCACAATTAATAATCACAATTATACTCAATCTTTTTTTGTTTTTTGGATAAAAAAATAATAAGACGAAAAAGCTATTCGAATTGAGTACACCAATAAAATAGAACAGCTTAACACCTCCTAAAAATATAAAAAAAGGAACATCGACTAAGAAAGGGGTTAAACTTGCTGATTTCAATAAAGGAACCTGTTACTAAAGTATTGCCCATTTGTAAATTCAATTAAACGGCATTATAAAGTCAAATTGGTATTATTCCCCACAAAAAATAAAACTGATCCAATAAAACCGATTCACTTCCACGTTGTAAAATAAATGCAAAAACAATTCGGGGCACGACTTAAAGTTGTGCCCCGAATTCCCAAAGAAATGCAATAGCTCGCCGGTTTTAAATTCTTTATCACTCTGCCAGATTCCGGTACGCACTCCGAACCGAAACCACAAAACAATCTTTATAACCACGCTCAACAAGAATGTCGCGAATGGAATTTGCCTCTTCCTCGGTGGAAAAATATCCTACCTGATAATTGTAAACGCCATGATCGAAGACAGCGACAATGCCATATTCCAACATAATATCTTTAATCTCAGAAAAATGCTTATTCTGATTTAAAGGCCTGGGTGTCGATTCTACCTGAACCCTGAAGATGGTTACAATCGAATCCTTTTCGGCAACTGGTTCCGGAACTTCCTCGCGCTCTACCTTCTCAATGTTTTTTTGCTCGGCACAATTCTCAAAGAAATTGGCACTTAAAACATTCACATTTATTACATCGCCACTGTTGTAATCGCCTGGATTAAACTGTGAAGCAGTGTCGTTGCCCGCTTCAATTGACGTAATTCGAAACTCGGTACGCCTGTTTACTGCATGTTCTGCCTCGCTACATTTTACTCCGTCGCTGCAATGGTTTAACAGTTTCGACTCGCCATAACCTTTGGCAGTTAACCGCGACCTGTCGATACCCTGCGATACGATAAAGTCGACTGCCGCTTCTGCCCTTTTTTGCGATAAACGCAAATTGTATTCGGCCGGTGCCCGCGAGTCGGTGTACGACGACAATTCTGCCGAAATAGGGTAATTGTTCATTAACTTTACCAACTCGAGTAGTGGCTCTTTCGACTCCTCTTTTATGTTGTATTTATCCAAATCGTAATAGATATTTTTTAGAATAAACACCTGATTCAACACCAGTTTTGTCAGCAGCAAATCGCGCTCTAAATAGGCCCGGCGAATATCTTTATTGGCTGTGGTTTGCATCGACATGCAGTCGTAAATATAACCCGATTTCATCGCCTTTACAATGTACCCGGTGTTGCGATCGACAAACGCCTCGAAATACCCTTTTTCGTCGGTTTTATAAATCTCGACCTGATTGGAAGTGAGATTAAACAGAAAAACAGTAGCGTCTAATATCGGCTTATTTAGTCCGAGTTCTTTTACAAATCCACTGATTAAAAGGTTATTTCGTAAGTTTTTAAACGAATAGATATCGTCGGAACCTGCTCCGCCAGGACGGTTCGAACTAAACAGTCCGTCTCTTCCATTTGCCTTCAGAACAATTCCAAAATCGTCGTACGACGAGTTAATAGGGCGCAAAAGATTCTCCGGCTCCGACCAAACACTGTCGACAAGTGTTGTCCGATATATATCCAGTCCGCCAAATCCCAACCGGCCATCGGAAGAGAAATAGAGTGTGGAGTCGTTATACAGATGTGGAAAAACTTCGTTTTCGGAGGTGTTTACCGTTGCGCCCAAATTTACCGGGTCGCTCCATTTGTCGCCTTCCATTTTACAGATGTACAAATCGGAACCGCCAAATCCTCCGGGCATATCCGACGAAAAGATAATTATCTGTCCGTCTTTACTCAAAGTTGGGTGAGCAACCGAATAGTCTTTGCTGTTCAGAAAAAACGGCTTATACTGAACTTTGCTCCCATCGGCAAGTTGAGCATAGTATATTTTCAACAGATAGGTTTGAGGTTTCCCTTTCTCCTTTTTGGCTTCTTTTGTTACCGTTTTGGTTACGTAAACCAGATGACCGTCTTCGGCAAAACTTGCCGGCCCGTCGTGGTAGGTCTGATTAAAATTCTTAGCCATCGACTTAGGTTCCGACATGGCATCCCAATAATTGTCAGTATATTCAGGCTCCGAATAGAACAGATTCAGGTAATTAAAACTGGTCCAGCCGTAGGTATTGTTATCGATTACATCGAACCGACGGTCGGAGGTAAAGACAACTCCATCTTTGTAAAAGGCAGGACAGAAATCGGAATATTTCGAGTTGATGGTCGATACATTTTTTATATCGGCCATATCGGGAAGTGTAAGCCACTCTTTTACATCGGTACAAAAACGAAGGTATTTTTCGGTTTCCAAACTATCGGGAGCATATTTTATAAACGTTTTAAAAGCTGCGGCAGCCTCATCGTATTCTCCCTGGCTTCGTAATGCCTGAGCGAGGTAAAAGTAGTTTATCGAATCGGCATTTTCATACTTCAGCACTTTTGCATACCATTTCCCTGCATTGACCACATCGTTGGTAAAACGGTAGCAGTTGGCCAATTTTTGTGTCGCCTCGAAACGCGTCTCTTTATCATCAGACTTTAACGCTTTCTTATAATAGGGTATGGCTTCGGAATAATTAAAATATTCGTAGCGTCTATCTCCTTTTTTCAATTGGGCACTGGCTGCAAAACTGAAAAAAATTATAAAAATAAGACTATAGGTGATTTGTTGAATTTTCATTTTATCTGATTTTCAAGTTTTACATTTAGAAATAACGCGGTGTTTTCATCCTCTTTTCTCTCGATATATCGAACCCGAGCCGAAACTCGTGCGACCCTTTATTATGAAGCTGAAGTTCGTTCATATATAAGTCGAAGGAGTATCCCAGACGTAAATAGTCGGTTATTCTGAACTCGGCAAGAAATGCAACGGTTTTTATGGTGCGGTACGAAATACCGGCCCAGAATGTATTCCCAAATAGAAAGCTCGCATTAAAGTCCATCTGAAACGGAGCGTTCTTTACATATTTTGCCAGTACCGAGGGGCGAAAAACAATTTTGTCGTTTAGCGGGATTGCCATCCCCGACATGGCATAAAAGTGACGCGCCAAACGCGAAAATGTAGTCTTACCGTTTACCTCTCCTACTCCGTATTCGTTACCCAATAACTGTTTCGAGGAGAGCCCGGCATAAAATCGTCGCGACTGGTAGTAGATTCCGATATTCGCATCGGGAGTAATCTTCTGCACATCCTGCGGATAGAACTCGTAATCGGGGAACTCGATCTTTATGGCTGCCCAGTCGAAATTGTAGTACTTTATTCCGGCCTGAATACCAAATGAAAACCAGCCATTGTCGGTACGAATCCGGTACGAATAAGTTCCCATCACGCCCTGATTTATTGATGGACCAATGACATTTCGATAAACGTAACCACCAAGACCAACGTTGCTGTTCTTTATTAGTCCGTGAGCCGAAAGGGTTATTACCTTGGGAGCTCCGTCGATACCTACCCACTGGTAACGGTCTAAAATATCAACCGTAAAAATCTCCCGGCTACCGGCATAAGCAGGGTTAACTACAAGTTTATTAAACATGTATTGCGTAAATAGCGGGTCTTGTTGGGCCGATACCGACAAGCTACCTAACAAGAGAATGGCCACTAATATCCTTTTCATATTATTAATAATAAAATGTGCTTTATATCTCAAACCTGATGTTTCGTTTCTATGAGAAACTCTTTCGTATGTTTTTTTCATAGTACTCATTTTTCTCATTTTAATTACTTCCTTTAATTTGAACCCAACCTGAATATGACTTCACTCCTGTAAGTGTTACTACAAAATAGTAAGTACCATCGGGAACTAACTTTCCGTTTTCATTGGTTCCAAACCAAGCAACATTTACATTATCGTAATGATGTAGCTCGATAACTTTATCGCCCCAAATATTAAACAACTTAACAACATTGTCGGGAAATTTTTCAATTCCGCGAATGGCCCAGAAATCGTTGACTCCATCGCCATTAGGTGTAAATGCGTTATAAATACCTACCAAATCCTCTTCATCATCGTCAACAAAAACAGTTTTTGAATCGAATACAGAACAGCCGGTATTTATATCGGTCACTTCAACCTCGAATGTTGTTGTTGCCGAAAGATTTTCGGTTTCGGTGAATCCCGATTTATCGTTTTTCACAAGCGAAGCAGGCTCCCATTGATAATAATATCTGCCCGACCCATTTTTAACACCAACACTTAATTCGGCTGAAGTATTTACATAGATGGTATCGTCCTCGCCGGCATCAATCAACAGTTCAGGATATATTGTCAGAATAAGTTCGTCGGTAATTGTGTCTGAGAAACAGGCACCTTCGCCAACAACTTCCATTCTTAGTACCACTTCACCGGTTTCGGCATCGCCCGGTACATAAGTTGGCGACAGCGTGGTTTCGTTTTCCAAAACTCCGCTACCGTTGGTTGTCCACAAAATGTAGCTAAATCGATAGGCAGAAGCACCAACTATCTGAACCGGCTGTTTAAAGCAGGTCGAAACATCGGGACCAGCACTTGCCTCGGGTTGTTTTAAAACACTCAGTCTCATAACATCAGAAACGGCGTTACACGCACCTCCCGGATCATACGAAACCGTTAATTCCACAAATCCGTTAACAATGTCGCCCTGACTTGGAATATAAGTTGTATTTATAATTGACCTGTCGCTGAACCCTCCTGTTCCACTTGTTGTCCAATAAACTTTCGCTCCTGCCACATCGATTGTTGCATCGGCCAAAGTATAATTCTGAATTCCGCAAATAGAAGCATCGGCACCGGCAAATATTGCAGGTTGCTTATCAATCGTCAAAATCATTGTATCTCGTGAATCGCCACAAGTACCACCCGACATTCCATGAATAATTAATTCAACTCTCCCCGAATCGATATCTTGCTGACTTGGTGAATAGACGGGATTCAGAATATTCGGATTATCGAATGTTCCCGTGCCGGTTGTGAGCCATTCGAACGGAACAGTACTACTCGAGATTGTTCCGGCTAACTGGTACGAATCGGTTTCGCAAATTGTAGCGTCGTCACCGGCATTAACCGTTAATCCTGCTGAATTTGCCGTTATTGTAACATTTTGGAAACAGAAGGCTGAATTACCGGAATCGTCTTCGATAATCCACTGAATACGACTCGTTCCTACATCGAATTCGTAAGTTAAGTCGGTAAGTTTTCCACTTGTTGTATTATCGGGATTAAATACAATGTATTGAATTGAATAGGCTCCTCCCGAACAGTTATCGATAATTGAAGGAGGAACAAGAGTTAAAGTAACTTCGCAATCTCCCGGAGGGGTTGTAATATCCAAATCGGGATTACAGACAATCTCCGGCTTCTTATCATCAACAATGGTTACGTTAAAGTCGCAATTCGAACTTTGACCACTGCTGTCCTCGGTAATAATATACTCAACATTTGTTGTTCCTTTTTCAAAAACATACCCGCTTACATCGTCGCTACCCGACACCACAGATCCATCAGGATTAGTAATATTCCAGGTTACTGATGCAGAACAGTTGCTGTTTGCCAAAAGTGGCGACAAACTACCGGCAGGCGATGTCCATGTACATTCTCCTGCATCTGTTCCATAAGTTACATCGGGCTGACAGACAAGTAACGGTGCTTCGGTGTCGGTTACTTCAACAGTAAAATTACAAAGAGCTGTATTTCCTGCTGCATCGGTTGCGGTATATTCAATCGGATATGTACCCACTGGTAGAATCGTTCCTAATGCAGGCCCTGCCGTTTGCGTAACAACAACTTCAGAACAGTTATCGGTTGCAACCGGGATACTCCAGATTGCACCACTTTCGCACGAACCGCTAAACAGTCCAACCGTAAATGTTACTCCCGACGGACAATTAACAAACTCCGGCGAAACAGTATCGTTCACTGTAACGGTAATTGTACAGCTTACCGAATTTCCTGCTTTGTCGGTTGCTGTCCAGGTAACATCGGTTGTTCCAACGGGGAAAGTAGCTCCTTTTAAACTGTGTGGTATTCCCCACTCACCATAATCGTGAGCGAGATCAATATCGCCACAAGTTCCGCTGGCTGTTGCATCTAAACTGGTATCGGGAATCCGGTAGCCACAAATGCCGGGTTCACTATCGAAAACAAATGTTTTAGTTGCCGGACAGTTTATTACTGAAACTCCGGCTATTTCAATTTGCATCTCATCGGTTGCAACTGAACAAACTCCATCGGGTTGAATTGCAGTAAGTGTTACTGTAACTGTTCCCGCTTCGTTACTTCCCGGTATATAGGTTGGCGATAAAGTATTCGCATTCTGAAGTGTACCGGTTCCGTTATGCGACCAGCTGTAACTATCGTAATCGTGCGCCTCGGCATCTAAAATTTGGTAACCTTCGCCCGAACAAACAACGGCATCGTTACCTGCATAAACCGAAGGACCTTTCCAGATACTCAATGTCATTTTATCACTTGAATCGCCACATGAACCATTTCCGGTTGCAGTAAGTGTAAGTTCAATCTGCCCATCGGCAATATCAGCGGCACTTGGAGTATAAACAGGAGTTAATATTGCATCGTTATCGAAACTTCCAGAGCCACTTGTTTCCCATTTAACAGAAGCGTATGCCGATGCAGTTGCCGACAAAGTATATCCGCCCTGCGATGAACAGATAATCGTATCAACACCGGCATCCACAACCGGCTCTCCGGTAAATGTCAATGTCATTGTCGATGTTGAATCGCCACAAGCATCGAGTCCAAATGCTTTTAATGAAAGCATTACACTTCCATTTGCAAAATCGGAACTGCTTGGTATATAGGTAGGATTCAATGCATTGAAATTATTAAACGCACCTGTTCCCGAAGTTGTCCACGCCAGACTATCGTAACTATATGCAGTTGCTCCGGTTAGAATAAAATTATCTCCTTCGCAAACAGCTTCGTCGGGTCCTGCATAAACTTCAGCACCAAACTTCAGTACAAGAATCATTTTGTCGTCAGCAATGCCACAACTTCCTTGTCCCTGACCAAATAAAAGAAGCTGTACCTGACCGTCACTAATATCGTCAGCACTTGGGAAATACGTTGCAGTTAAACTTGTTGCATCATCAAAAGTACCTGTTCCGTTCGACATCCAATAAATACTTGTTGTATTGGTTGCTGTCCCCTGTAATTGATAAAAATTATTACCACAAATTATTTCATCAGCCCCTGCATTAACAATTGGTGGTGGTACAATAAATAAAACCATCGATGATGTTGTATCGGTACAATTGCCTCGTGAATATGCAGTAACAGAAAGTGTAATTGGTACGATTGGCTGATTTGCTACATCTTCAACAGACGGCGTATAAGTTGGATTCGAAGCATATTTATTATTAAACGAACCACTTCCATTTGTTGCCCAGACTAAACTGTCGTAATTGGAAGAAGTAGCCCCGGTTAGGGTATAAGTATCGCCCATGCAAATTGTATCATTGTTTCCGGCAAATACACCGGCACGCTGCCAAAGTGTAAGAACCATTTCGTCCATTGCAACGCCGCAACGTCCACTTCCGTAAGCTCGTAATGTAAGTTGAATTTGTCCATCCAACCAGTCGGCCTGACTTGGTGTATAAATTGCATTTAACAATCTTGAATCGCTAAAAACACCCGAACCACTGCTGCTCCACTGAACACTATCGTAATCGGCAGCAGTTCCTTGAAGAGTATAACTTCCATCGGTTGAACAAATTTCTGCATCTGCTCCGGCTCCTACAATCGGTCGGTCGGGATAATCTATCTGTAATAAAACGTCGCAATCAACAGAATTTCCGGCATCGTCGGTTACAACAACGTTAACTATAATATCGCCATTAATAATTGTTCCTGAAGGAATACTTTGAGTGATTGTAACACTGCTTGTACAGTTATCTGCACCATCAATTACGAGTGCAGTTAAATCGGGAATTGTTGCCTGACAATTAACATCAGCAGTTAATACCTGTGTTCCCGGACAGGTGAATGTCGGAGCGGTGTCGTCGATGACTGTTACTGTAGTTGTACAGGTCGATGTATTTGTGCCGTCGTCGGCGGTTATTGTTACTGTTGTTACGCCGGTTGTTATTGTTGTTCCGGCTGCCGGACTTTGTGTTACCGTGACTCCGGTTGAACAGTTATTATTGATTACGGCGGTGGTAAAGTCGGGAACCTGTGCACTGCAACTGGCATCGGCACTTAATGTGACCGGTGCCGGGCAGTCGATTATCGGTGCAATATTATCTTCTATGGTTACCGTTGCCGTACAGGTACTTGTATTTCCTGAGTTGTCGGTTACGGTTAATACTACTGAGTTTGGTCCTGTGTTGCTGCAATCGAAATCTGCAACATCAATTGCCAAACTTGCTATTCCACAATTGTCGGTTGAACCGCCATCAACATCTTCGGCAC
>WGCT01000461.1 GCA_015493625.1 Draconibacterium sp.
AACGATAAGATTGTGCAAAAGAATAGATTCTACGGCACTATAAGGTTAATTTGGTATTAAATACATTCTTCCCAATTATTTTTCAATATCGGAATATTTTGGTGTCATTTAACCTTTTGTGTTGCCGGTTAGAACAATGCCACAATGTTACTTTTGCCCAATCGGGCGGATTTTACTTTTGGGCTTAACCCAAAAAGTAAACAAAAAAAACCAAAGCTGCGTCCGCTTCACTCGATTCATTATTTTTTAATTGCCCCATCAATCCGAAAGTTGAATTGGTAGAAGAACAGCTTATCATACTCAACACAAATTTGTGTTTCAATCTGCTTCGCGACGAACAGTTTTTCGCATTGAACAGATTATTTTTTATGGTTTAAAATCAGCTCATTTACGCTTTTTTTTCATAGCTTTACTGCTGTAAAACATACTTTTCCGACATATGCTAAATAGAGAGTTAGGTTTAAAAGATATTACCGAAAATCCCAAATCCATTTTCTATTTACTTAGTAGCGAGGAGAAAGAGGAGCTGCAACATCATATATCGATTTTGCACTACAAAAGAAATGAATATGTTTTTAAAGAGGGAGAAAAACCGGTGGGATTTCTGGTCTTAATCTCCGGGAAAGTAAAACTTTTTAAAGAGGGTGTTGGCGGTCGCGAACAAATTATAAGAATGGCGAAACCTCTGGGCGTAATTGGTCATCGTGCACTTTTTAGCAACGAAAAACATATTGCTTCGGCGGTTACATTAGAAGAGTCGTTGATTTGCTCGGTAAGTTCCAACTATATTTTTAACTACGCCCTGAAAAACAGCGACTTCTCGTATAAAATTATTGTTAATCTGGCAAAAGAGCTGGGGTTCTCGAATGCAAGAATAGTTACACTTACTCAAAAACATATTCGCGGAAGACTGGCCGAATCGCTGCTGCTTTTAAAAGAGAAATACAGTTTTGAAAACGATGGCGTTACATTGCGTGTTTATCTGTCGCGCGAAGATATTGCCAACCTGTCGAATATGACCACCTCGAATGCCATTCGCACTCTATCTACATTTGCTATTGAAAAAGTTATCGCCATCGACGGGCGAAAAATTAAAATCCTCGATGCTGACCGCCTCGAACGAATTAGTAAATTGGGTTAGGAAAATACTTCACTCCTGTACATAAACCCGTTTTACCCGCTGCGAAATACCTGTTAAAATTTCGTAAGGAATTGTACCTGCCTGTTCGGCCACTTTGTTAATCGAAATAGTTTTTCCGAAAAACTCAATTTTATCTCCCGGTTTCACATTTAATCCGGTTACGTCAACCATTAACATATCCATACAAATGTTTCCAATTATTGGTACAAGTTTTCCGTTAATAAAAGCGGTGCCATTTCTGTTGCCCAGTTTTCTGTCCATTCCGTCGGCATAGCCCAGTGGAACAATGGCAATCTTACCTTTCCCCGCAACTTTCCCTTTTCGGTTATACCCTACGGTTTCATTGTGTTCAACCGTTTTAACCTGCGATACCGTGCTTTTAAAAGTGCCTGCATTTTCGAGTGGAAGTCCGGTATTCGAGATGCCGTACAATCCAATTCCCAACCGAACCATTTCGAACTGCTTTTCGGGGAAGCGTTCAATTCCTGCCGAATTTAAAATATGACGGTCGATTTTATACGAGAAACCGGTCTCGAAAAGAGAGAAATATTTTTCGAATATACGAAACTGACTCTCGGTAAAGTGGTCGAGAGTTGGGTCGTCGCTGGCAGCAAGATGCGAGAAAACAGATTCAATTTTTACCCAACTGTTTGCTTGCAGTAGTTGAATTGCCGCTTTTATCTCCCGCTCTGTTTTTAGTCCTAAACGGTTCATTCCCGTATCAATTTTCAGATGAACAGGGAAATTTTGCAGCCCATTTTGCGAAACAAGTTTTATAAAGTTTCTCAACAAATCGATGCAATAAATATTGGGTTCAAGTTGGTAATCGATAATGTTTTGGAAACTGTGTTGCTCCGGATTCATTACAATAATCGGCGTTGTAATTCCGGCATTTCGCAACAAAACACCTTCGTCGGCAACAGCCACTGCAAGGTAATCGATGTTTTGATATTGCAACAATTTTGCAATCTCAACATCTCCATTTCCATACGAAAATGCCTTAACCATTGCCATAATTTTTGTGCCGGGGTTTAGTAGCCCTTTAAAAATATTGAGATTGTAAACGAGTGCATTTAAATTTATCTCCAGTTCGGTTTGATGTGCCTTTTGTTGAAGCATTTCCGATATTGCCTCGAATGCAAATTGTCGTGCACCTTTAATAAGAATTGCCGCCGATTTAAAACGGTTTCGGTTGAAATTGTTTTTAAATCCGTCAACCGATTTATAAAACGTTTTTTTTATTGAAAAGCACTTAGCATACTCCGAAATGTCGGGACCAATTCCAATAATTTCGTCAACGTTCCATTCAACTAAACGTTCGTTTACGTGCTTATACAACTCACTTTTTTTTAAGCCGGTTTGCTGAATGTCGGACAAAATAATGAGTTTATATTGGTGTTCGCGAGCTGCCTGCTGTTGTAAAACAGAGAGCGCTATGGAGAGCGAGTTGAGGTCGGCATTGTAATAGTCGTTTACAAGCAACGAGTTATTAATACCCTTTTTTATTTCGAGACGCATTTCAACCGGCTCCAATTTTTCGAAACCGGGAAGCCATGTTTTCGGGCGTGGCGATATTGCCGTTGCAGCAGCAAAACAGTGGCACGAGTTTTCGATTGACGAATTGTCGGTAAAAGGAATTGTAAAGTTGTATTTTTCTCCGTTTTGGTCGGCTTCAATTTCGGTAGCTACTGTTCTCTTTTTTATTGAAAAACTGATTGAACCCCCACCCTTTTTTAACGACCACCCTATTTTTTCTATAGAATGAGTTATGCAAAAAGTATCGATTTCGGAATTTAACGGCTCCGAATCGGAACAATATATGAGCTTCTTACTGTTCTTAAATAGATGAAGTTTTTCCCTTATTTTTTGCCGAATCGATTGGAAATTCTCCTGATGGGCATCGCCAATATTTGTAAATATTCCAATCTCGGGAGAAACAATTTCTGCCAGATTTTCCATCTCCCCGGGCTGCGAAATTCCTGCCTCCACAAGGCCAAGATTAAAGCTGTTATTCATTAACAACAGCGACAGGGGAACACCAATTTGCGAGTTATAGCTTTTGGGGCTGCGTACTATTTTAAACTGTGGCGACAAAATTGTGTACAACCACTCTTTTACAACTGTTTTCCCATTACTTCCGGTAATTCCTACCAACGGATAATTTTGTTTCTCGCGATTGTATTTTGCAAGTTTTTGCAGTGCCAGTGTTGTGTTGTTAACCAAAACAAAAAGAGCTTTTGGAGTTACAGCTCTTTTCTCGGAGATTAAATACAGGTGTATTCCTCTTTCAATCAATCCGGAAATGTAGTTGTGCCCGTTGTTTTGCGGGCCAATAAGTGCAATAAACAAGGAGTTTCCGGGTTTAAAAAAAGTGCGGCTATCGGTAATTATCCGTTCAACAAATTTATTTTGGAAATCACTGTTTCCAATAATCTCACCGTCAACTGCTTCTGCTATTTCCTGAATTGAAAACCGGGTCATTTTAATTGTGCTTTGCGGTAACAACTTCGACAAAGAGGTTCGTACATCTCTTTTTCGCCCAATAAAACTACCTGTTCTTTTTCCGACTTACGATGCGAGAACTGTGCTATATTTCCACATCGCACACAAATGGCATGTACCTTTGTAATGTGGTCGGCCACAGCCATTAATCCCGGAATTGGACCAAACGGAATGCCTTTAAAATCCATATCTAATCCGGCAACAATAACTCGTATTCCGTTGTTTGCCAGCTTTGTAACCACCTCAATTAGTCCGGTGTCGAAAAATTGAGCTTCATCAATTCCAACCACATCAACATTCCCGGTTAACAACAAAATTGTCGATGAATTTTCAACCGGAGTAGAGTGAATAGAGTTTTCGTCGTGCGAAACCACTTCGTTCTCCGAATAACGAGTGTCGGTCATCGGTTTATAAATTTCAACTTTTTGTTGTGCTATTTTTGCACGTTTTAATCTACGTATTAACTCCTCTGTTTTCCCCGAAAACATCGAGCCGGCAACCACTTCAATACTGCCAATTTTTTTATTTGTGTTTATGTCGCGTTCAATAAACATATCTGAATAAATTACTACTTTTACAAAAGTAATTTTAAACCTGAAAATTCATACATTTTCGGTTGAGATAAATTTATGAATTACAGATTAACAACTGCGTTAAAAAATGGAAAATATAAAAC
>WGCT01000462.1 GCA_015493625.1 Draconibacterium sp.
GTATTTACCTATTATAATAGTAATTTAACCCGAGTATTTACCTATTATAATTTTGATTTCAAAAAATATATTGTACATTTGTGTCTATAAGGCACAGGTTGTATGATAATTAGAGAGATTGAAAATAAGATAAACGAAAGCCTCAAAAAACGGGAAGTAACAATTGTTGCCGGTGCACGGCAGGTTGGAAAAACAACCCTGTTAAAACATATTATTTCGAAATTAAAAGGCAGAGGCGAAAAGGTTCTCTACTTAAATCTCGACATTGAAGAAGACAGCAAGTATTTTGCATCGCAACAACTGCTCATCAATAAAATAGAACTCGAAAACGGCGAAGGTGCATCGTACGTTTTTATCGATGAAATTCAGCAAAAAGAAGATGCCGGCCGTTTCTTAAAAGGTATTTTCGATATGAATTTGCCCTATAAGTTTGTGGTAACCGGCTCGGGCAGTCTCGAGCTAAAAGAAAAAATTGGCGAAGCACTTACCGGACGCAAACATTTAATAGAGATGTACCCGGTAAGTTTTAGCGAATTTATAAACTATAAAACCGGTTACAAATACAAAAACAAGCTCGAACTTTTTTTCGAAATTGAGACTGAAAAAACCCGGCTACTGTTAAACGAATACCTCACTTTTGGTGGTTATCCGGCAGTAATTACCGCAAACAGCACCAACGAAAAAAGGGAGATAATGAACGAAATATTTAACTCGTACATTACCCGCGACATCACATATCTGCTGGGTGTTCGCGCCCCCGACAAGTTTGTGAAGTTAATACAGTTGCTGGCAGTTTCCCAGGGGGCTATTATTAATTACTCGCAGTTGGCGCAAGAAACCGGACTGCGCACCGAGACATTAAAAACCTATTTGTGGTATGCCGAACAAACTTTTATTATAAAAACGGTGCGCCCCTACTTTACCAACGGCCGCAAAGAGATAACCAAATCGCCCGTAATATATTTTAACGATTTGGGGATGTGCAACTTTAGCAAAGGAATGTACGGAACGGCAACGGCAAGTAACAGCGGAATGACTTTTCAGAATTTTATCTATCTCATTTTAAAAAAGCATGACACCGAAGGTTTGGCAAAAGTAAATTACTGGCGGTCGAAAGACAAGGCCGAAGTGGATTTTATACTGCACCGCGAAACGGAAATAATTCCGGTTGAGGTAAAATATTCCGACATAAAAAAACCTACAGTCAGCAGGTCGTTCCGAAGTTTTATAAATGCGTATTCGCCAAAAATGGGGTACATTGTAAGTCCCGGATATTGTGACGAAATAACCATTGGTAAAACACAGGTTCTCTTTCTGCCTTTTTGGAAATTATTCTTTGAAAAAACGGGAAGTAATTAAATTTTCCGACCTTTGCAGAAAATAGTTTCAGAAATTATGAAGAGTAATACTACAAGGAGAGGTCAGCGCGACAGTGGCGGCGGGAAAAGAGTTGGGAAGAGTTTAGTGAAAAAAAGTGCGGGCAATTCCAAAAAGAGCGATTCGGGCAGGCCGTATAAACCCGCTTATAAAAAGTCGTATTCGAAGCCAAAATCAACACAGCCGAAAACCGGGAATATTCCAAAGAAAAAGAACACCGACGAGATGCGCTTAAACCGTTTCGTCGCCAATGCCGGGGTTTGTTCGCGTCGCGAGGCCGATACTTACATTGCCGCCGGAATGGTTACTGTTAACGGAAAACCTGTTGTTGAATTAGGAGTAAAAGTAAAACCTACCGACGAAGTACGTTTCGATGGGCGGCTTTTAAACCCCGAGAAGAAGGTGTATCTGCTGCTCAATAAACCCAAAAATTACGTTACCACCACCGACGATCCGCACGCCGATAAAATAGTGATGGAGCTGGTAAAAAACGCTTGCCCCGAACGAATTTATCCGGTTGGTCGCCTCGACAGAAACACAACCGGAGTACTGCTTTTTACCAACGACGGCGACCTCTCGAAACGGTTAACCCACCCTAGCCACAACATGAAAAAGATATATCAGGTTTCGCTAGACAGGCCGGTGGAAGCCGGACATCTCGATGAAATTTTAAATGGAATTGAACTCGAAGACGGCCCAATTGCTGCCGACGATATAAGTTATATAAGCAACGAAGAGAAAACAGAAGTTGGGATTGAAATCCACTCGGGGAAAAACAGAATTGTACGCCGCATTTTCGAACATTTCGACTACCGCGTAAAAAAACTCGACCGCGTATATTTTGCCGGACTGACAAAAAAGAACCTGCCACGAGGAAAGTGGCGTTTCCTTTCGGAAAAAGAGATTCAGTTTTTAAAAAGAAACTGATATACTCAATCCACATATAGAATCTTAATTTAAGCAGATTCATTTTATCTTCATCAAAAAACAGTTAAATAAACATTTTGAAATGAAAAACAAAAAACGGTTAACAACAATCTTTTTGTAAATTTGTATGA
>WGCT01000463.1 GCA_015493625.1 Draconibacterium sp.
AACGATATAAAATTGTAAAAAACAAAACTCGTAATTTTATTTTACTCCACAACTTTTTGAACTGAGCCGATATTTTGTTCTGCTAAAAAAAGTGGAGTTCCTTTTTGGGTTCCATGAAACGATTGCCGATTCTCTAAACCTCAAAAAACAAATATACCCAAACGAAAGCTATTTCAATTGAGTATAATAAAGTTTTGATTGTGATTTTGCAGCGCATTAACACTGTGCCCGGAACAGGACTCGAACCTGCACGCCATTGCTGACACTAGTCCCTGAAACTAGCGCGTCTACCAATTCCGCCATCCGGGCAGATGTTCCCGTCTGTCTCATTCCGCTCCCAAAGGGATTTCACTTCGTTCAACATCCGGTTTTTCGAGGTGCAAATATATAAAAAATCTGCTATTCGTATTTGTTGAACAGCAGATTTTAAAAACAAAAATATTTTGGAAGTTATTTTTGTTCATAGCAAAGCGAGAAACTGTAACGACAACTTGCAATTTGCTATGTATTTGCAGTTTTTTGCATATATGATTGCGAACTTCTGATATAGTTTAGAATCTTTCCCAATCGCCTTGTAACCTTAGCCAATTATCATTCTGCCGAAAACATTCCCAAAAGCAAAGAAAGAAATTGGGAATAAATATTCCGGAATACACTTTAAAGATTGCCAACCTATAAAAAAAGCAGTAAGAATACTAATCTTTAATATATCTCACAGAATATCCTTCTCCTGCTCGAGAAACAGTAAAACTGGAAAAATCTAATCGTTCGTCACTGTAGTCCAAGGAATAGAAACTCGATTGATCAGATTCCCAAAAGCGGCAATGCCCATGTAAAAAACTAAAGCTTCCACTGCCATATCGCACCCCTGCGGGTAATGCGGAGAAGTTACTTTCATTACTGGCCCCCTTATTCGGATCCAGCCAATAAGCCGTACCGGAACCGGTTGTTGTGGTTTTCATTTTTCCTCCTGCAATATCCTCACCACCCAAATAGGTAATCAACGTATTCCATTCGGCATTGCTCGGCAAATGCCATCCGTCTGGTGCAATTGCTTTGGCGGTTTCCCAACTGTATAAATATCCGTAGGTACTTACGTTGTTCGGGTCATTTTGAAAAGACCAATAATCGCCGGATGCCGGTTCATAAGCAAGATTTTCTCCCATCCATACTTGATCCCCGATACGCACCCATTTGTAGGTTGTGTTGTCACGCGTATCGGTAAAAGTACCCGATGGGCCTTCAAAATCGCCCGAATTATCTTTTTTACAACTGCTTAGGTTTACAAGGCTAAAGATAATTCCAAAAATAAGCACATTAATAGTACGTGTTTTCATAATATTTTTTTTAGGTAGGTTCTAAAAAATCATTTTTCCGTTTGTGGTTTGAAAAACCGTAGAACCCGTTAAACGATTTTCCTATATCAGACTATACTGTATAATAAAAATTCAAAAAACAAAGTTATCAATTTATCTTTATTCTACGCCTCTAAACCATTCGAATTTGCTCATCGTTGGTTATTTTTTCGCAATAGTAACATTTTAGCGAGATGGGCTCTTTCTCAATTACTTCGAACCTTGTTGGTATTGTTTCGCTGTTGGTTATACATTTTGGATTAAAGCATTTTACAATTCCATTTATGGTATCGGGTATTTCCACAACACGTTTTTCAACCACCTCGTAATCTTTTATAATATTAAGTTTAGCGTGTGGAGCGATAAGTGCAATTTTGTTAATTTCATCGTCTTTAAAAAATTTGTCAGAAACTTTAATAATTGCTTTTTTCCCGAGTTTACCACTCTCCAGGTTTGTTCCAAAAGTAATTTGGTTTTCAATTTTGTCGAGCCCAAGAATGGAAATTACTTTAAAGAGGTTTTTTGCAGGAATATGATCGATTACGGTGCCTTCGTTAATGGCACTAACTTTTAGTTTTAATTTCTTTTTCATACTGTTAGTCATGGTGTTTTATTTAAGGTTCATAGTATGAGCAATAATTGCTTCGCGCGCATATATACCATTTCGTGCCTGGTCGAAATAGTATGCTTTTTCGTTGGCATCAACATCGGTATGAATTTCGTTAACGCGAGGAAGAGGATGAAGAATTTTTACATTTGGTTTTGTATTTTCGAGCATCGAATTACGCAAGATATATATGTTCTTCACCTTCTCATATTCTATCGGGTCAGAGAAACGTTCTTTCTGAACACGGGTCATATAAATAATATCGGCTTCTTTAATAATGTCGGTAAATTCTTCGTGTTCGTAGTATTTAATTCCTTTTTGTTTTAGTGCCATTTTATAAATAGCAGGCATTTGAAGAATTTTAGGAGCAATAAAATTAAATACAGGATTTTCGAATTGCGATAAAGCCTGAAGTAACGAGTGAACTGTTCGACCATACTTTAAATCGCCAACCATAAAAATATTGATATTGTCTAGAGTTCCTTGTGTTTTTAAAATTGAATAGAGGTCGAGCAGTGTTTGTGTAGGATGTTGGTTTGCTCCATCGCCGGCATTAATTACGGGCACACTCGAAACTTCGGCTGCGTAACGTGCTGCTCCTTCTAACGGGTGACGCATAACAATCAGGTCGGCATAATTACTCACCATTTTTATGGTGTCGTGCAGGGTTTCTCCTTTGGTGGCACTCGAACTCCCGGGGTCGGCAAAACCAACTATTCGCCCGCCCAAACGGCTAATAGCCGTTTCGAAACTTAAACGGGTACGTGTTGAGGGTTCAAAAAAAAGGGAAGCTACAACTTTGCCTTTTAATAAATCCTGGTTCGGATTCTTTTCGAAATCGGAGGCAAGATTCATAATTCTCAGATACTCCTCTTTCGAGAAATCTGTAATTGAAATTAAATCCTTTTTCATTTTATTGTTGTTTTAATTGTAAGCAAAAAAAACC
>WGCT01000464.1 GCA_015493625.1 Draconibacterium sp.
ATCTTGCAGATGTTATTAATGATAAAAATTAAAATAGATGAAGAAAATTGTAGTTGGAATTTTAATTGGATTTTTGTTCGTTTTTGCAGGATGTAACGATGATGACGGTTACTCGATGAGTGATATGTGGATAGGTTTTGGAATCTATCAGGGCGATGAGAATTCGAGTAAAGTAGTTATGGACAATAAAGATGTTTTAGTTCCGGTTGCGTCGAATTATCCTCCGGGATGGGCAATTTCACTCGATAACGGCGACCGTGTATTGGTTAATTATACCATTTTAGATGAAAAGCATGACGACGATGGTAATCTTCTTTATTATTATGTGAAAATAAACTCGTTTGAGGAAATTTTAATGAAAGGAGTAATGGAAATAACTCCCGAAAATGCTGACAGTATTGGTAACGATGCTATTATTGTTGATGATTATTGGATGACTGATAGTTTACTAAGTTTCAAGTTAAAATACTGGGGTTATAATAAAATTCATTTCCTGAATTTAGTAAAGAAACCTTCGTTGTTAATGTCTCCCGGAATTCAGCCCTATGAGTTAGAGTTGCGTCATAATGCCAATAACGATGAGCATTCAATATTATATACTGCTTATGTTTCGTTTAGCTTAAACAGTTTACGAATCGACGGCCAGGACTCGGTAAAAGTGGTTGTTAAGGCAACCGATTACGATGGAGAGGAGTTCTCGGAAGAAATGGTTTTTAATTATGCCAATCTTCCCGATGTAATAACACCCGATGAAAACAATTAATAATCCTGAGTTTGTGTTTTGTTCAGGTTTAAAGAGGTGCCGCATTTGGCATCTCTTTTTTGTTTTAAGAATGTTTTCGTGAAATCTAAAATCGCTTCTCGCCCCACCATTTTTTAAGTCGTTCGAGTATTTTTATTTCTGCGGGATTTTGCTGAGGATGATAAATACGTTCGTTAAGAATTTCTTTTGGAAGGAAATCTTGTTCGGCAAAATTTCCTTCGTATGCGTGAGAATATTTATAGTTTTTACCATATCCAATCTCTTTCATAAGTTTTGTTGGCGCATTTCTAATGTGTAGTGGAACCGGAAGGTCGCCGGTTTTTTTCACTAAATTTATTGCACTATCGATGGCCGAATAAGCCGAGTTGCTTTTGGGCGAAGTGGCAAGATAAATTACACATTCCGAAAGAATGATCCGAGCTTCGGGATATCCGATTTTATGAACAGCATCGAAAGTGCTTTGAGCTAAAAGCAGTGCGTTGGGGTTGGCCAACCCAACATCTTCGGCAGCCAGAATTAACAGGCGGCGGGCAATAAATTTTACATCTTCTCCCCCTTCAATCATTCGAGCCAGCCAGTACACGGCGGCATCGGGGTCGCTACCGCGAATACTTTTTATAAATGCCGAAATAATGTCGTAGTGCATTTCTCCCTGCTTGTCGTAATTGGCAAGGTTTTTCTGAAGCCGGTTGGTTACCTTTTTGTCGGTAATAATTATTTTGGCGCTCTCTTCGGCAGCAACCACCAGCTCTAAAACATTAAGCAGCTTGCGGGCATCGCCACCCGAGAAGCGCAACATAGCCTGACTTTCGCGAAGGGTAATTTTTTTCTTTTTTAAAACGACATCCTTTTTAATGGCAAGCTTAACAATGTTCATTAATCCCTCTTTGTCGAGGTGCTTTAGAATGTATACCTGACAGCGCGAAAGCAGGGGGGAGATAACTTCGAACGATGGATTTTCGGTGGTAGCACCAATAAGTGTTATTGTTCCGTTTTCTACCGCACCCAATAACGAATCTTGCTGCGATTTACTAAACCTGTGAATTTCGTCGATAAAAAGAATGGGGTTCGGCCGGTTAAAAAACTGTTGTTTTTTTGCTTTTTCAATTACTTCGCGAATGTCTTTTACTCCTGAATTAATGGCGCTTAATGTATAAAACGGCCGGTCGAGTGTGTTGGCAATAATTTTTGCAAGGGTGGTTTTTCCAACTCCCGGAGGCCCCCACAAAATTAACGACGAAATGTTTCCCGACTCAATCATTTTGCGCAACACTGCATTTTTACCCACCAAATGCTCCTGCCCAATATAGTTGTCGAGCGTTGTTGGGCGAAGTCGTTCTGCCAGTGGTTGATAACTCATTGTTTTGCTTAATTCTAAAAGTCGTACAATTTATATTAGTTGCAATACCGTTTTATAATGTTATATGCGCCCGATATTCCCAGCTCTCCGGCACGGCTCAGGTCGAGAGCTCCGCCTTCAATGTCGTCGAGATAAATTTTTGTAAGCCCACGATTAAAATAGGCTTCGGCAAATTCGGGTTCTAATTTAATGGCTTTATTCAGGTCATCAATGGCACTTTCGTATTGTCCTAACCGAAGTTTAATAAATGCACGATTGTAATACCCGAAAAAGAAATTTGGGTTTTGTGAAAGTGTTACCGCGTAATCGTCGAGAATGTCGCTGTAATCGAATGAAGAGTTCGAACCATTCTCTTTATTATCAATACTTTTTTTGTTTATTGCTATCGAAACATTTGTTTGCGAGCCCGACAATTTGGCAATCTCTTCCAACATTTTGTATTTACAGTTGGCTCGTGCAAAATGCGCAATGGCATCTTCTTTATTTAATTCTATCGAGCGATTTAAGTCGTCGAGTGCTTTGTTGTATTTGCCCAACAAACTATAAAAAATACCCCGGTTTAAATAGTTGTTGCTGTTTTTTTGAACGGTAATTTTTTCGTTGAAATAGAGAATAAAGTTTTCAAAAATATCGTGATATTTATCTACGGGTTTATTCGAAAGTGTAAGCCACGGTTCGTAGTTGTTTGCTTCGTTAAGTTCGTCGATAGCAAGATTGTAATACTGAAAACGGTCGTAATCGACAGCATTTTTTTCGAATGCTGAAATTATAAACAGCGGTTGCAAATCGATAACAATATTTTTGTTCTGGATTCTGCCGTCATCAACTTCATCCTCCTCTTCGTCGGTTGGTAAATCGCGGGCATCTTCAACAATTAAATTCATTTTTGTTCTGCGTTTTCGTTTTTTTGCAGCTTCCTGTTTTTCTTTTTGGTCGTTATTTTGTGCTACTGTTTTTGTGTTGTTCTTATTTGCAGTATTGTTTTGAGCAGTGTTCTGGTTGGAGTTACTCTTGCTCTGATTGTTGTTTTGTTGTTGATTATTGGCTGTTTGTTGGTTGTTTTTTTTCTGGTTTTGTTGCTTTTGTTGTTGCTGAGCTAATTTCTCGGCATCGATACGACGGCTTTTTAAGTCGAATTTAGGATTGAGTTGAGCTGCAATCCGGTAATCGTCTTCGTAGCCCGGCCGGTTTAGAATTTCGCGAGCCATAGCCCGGTTAAAATAGGCACTGGCCATTTGAGGGTCTAATTTTAGTGCCATATCGTAATCCATAATTGCACTGTTGTAATCTTCGAGTTTGTGTTTAACAATTCCCCGGTTGTTAAAAGCGAGTGCATTTTTTGGGTCGAATTTAATGCACTGGTCGTAATCGCGCAGCGCCGATGCGTAATCTTCGAGTTCGAAGCGCGCCAGCCCCCGGTTTAAATAAGCTGCCGCATAATGTGGCCTTATTATAATTACTTTATTTAAATCGCTGATGGCACCTTTTATGTCGCCGCTAACAATTTTTGCATTGCTACGATTCATTAATGCATAAGTCGATTTCGGATTAACTTTCAGTGCTTTGTTGTAGTCTTCAATTGCCCCTTTTATATCTTTTAGTGCCAATTTTGCAATTCCGCGATTGTTATAAATGGTTTCGTCGTTGGGGTCGAATTCGAGTGCTTTGTTGTAATCCTCAATTGCTTTTTTGTATTCGTGAAGATTGTGATATGCCATTCCACGGTTGTTGTATGCGCGTGGGTAGTAAGGTTTTATTTCGATGGCTTTATTGTAGTCTCTTATTGCGCCCCGGTAATCTTCGAGCGAATGCTTTGCTGTGCCGCGGTAAAGATAAGCCTCGGCTAAATGCGGTTTAAATTTTATAACAATATTAAAGTACTCGATGGCACCAGTGTAATTTCCAATTGAAATACGGGTTCGTCCCACACGAATGTAATGGTTAATATTTAACTGTGCCCGACTTTGAAAGACCGACATTAAAATTAAAAGTACAAAAAGTGCTCGTTTCATAATCCTCTATTGCTGAAAAGGCAAAAATAACATTTTACTACAATTGCACAGCGTAGCATTAATTTTAATTAGTTTTTGTCGCAATAAAATATTTTGCATCTACAGTCGGCCAGGGGGTGGAGCGGTAGCTTGCCGAAGGTGAACCGTTGGGTGAGTTGGCGTTGGCGGGCGACCGGAGGAAGCCCCGACAAACGCCAAACGAACCCCGGTGAGACGAGGAAACTAATAGCGGAAAACCCGTTAAGGACGCCGACAAAAAAAATCGCAACCTGTTTTAACGCAGTTTTTTTGTTTCGCTATAACCAAAAATAACTTCGCCTATTTTTCTGAAAAATTAAATGGATTGAGTATAATTTGTTACTTTTGGAACTTCAATTTAAATAAAAAGCAAATTATAAGATGAAAAATTTACGCGTTGTATTTTCCATGCTGATTATGGTAGTTGCGGTTAATGTTGTATTTGCCGACAACAACGAGGAGAAGAAAAAAGATGAGAAGAAAGGGTATGTTTTTACCGATGAAAAGGATTTGCCTGCCACACCGGTAAAAAATCAGTATCGATCGGGTACGTGTTGGTCGTTTTCGGGGTTATCGTTTATCGAGTCGGAAATGTTGCGAATTGGAAAACCCGAGGTTAATCTTTCGGAGATGTTTGTTGTTTGGCATGCCTATTCCGATAAAGCGGTTAAAACAGTGCGGGTACACGGAAGTCTTAATTTTGGCGGTGGTGGTGCATTTCACGATGTTACAAATGTTATAAGAAAGTATGGAATTGTGCCCGAGGAGGTTTATTCGGGGCTCAATTACGGAGAAGATAAACATGTGCATGGCGAAATGGATAACCTTTTGAAAAAGTATGTTGATGGGGTAATTGAAAATAAAAACCGAAAACTTACTCCGGTTTGGCATCAGTCGTTCGATGGAATTTTAAACTCCTATTTGGGCGAGATTCCGGAAAGTTTCGAATATGAAGGGAAGAAATATACACCACAAAGTTTTGCTACCGACTTTGTTGGTTTAGATATGGACGATTATGTTGAAATTACATCGTTTACTCATCATCCGTTTTATTCGAAATTTATTATTGAAATACCCGATAACTGGTCGTGGGATGAAGTTTACAATGTGCCGATTGATGAGTTGGAAGAGATAATTGATTATTCGTTAAACAACGGATATACCGTTGCTTGGGCAGCCGATGTGAGCGAAAAAGGATTCGAAACAAGTAACAAAGGTGTTGCTGTTGTTCCGGAAGCCAATGTTGAAGATATGACTGATGCCGAAATTACGCGTTGGGAATCGCTGTCGGAAAAAGAGAAGCAGCAAGAGTTGTACAAACTAGACAAGCCGGTTTCGGAAAAGGAAATTACTCAGGCGATGCGTCAGGAAGCTTTCGACAATTATACCACAACCGACGACCACGGAATGCATATTATAGGTACTGCAAAAGACCAAAAAGGAGACATTTTTTATAAGGTGAAAAACTCGTGGGGAGAATACAACAAACTCAAAGGGTATTTTTATGCTTCGAAACCATTTGTACGTTATAAAACAATGAGTATTATGGTGAATAAAAATGCTATTCCTCAAAGTATACGAGAGAAACTCGGGTTATAGTTTTTTGTGAGCTCCGGGATTAAGTGTCCTGTTTACAGCAATGAAGTATCTTTTTATTTTCACTCTGTTTCTTTTTTCGTTCTTGTTTTCAAACGGGCAGGATCCGAATGTGGATTATACTTGGTGGAACGAGTTGCATGGTTGGGAATCTGGCGACCCTGGCTGGAGAAACTGGATGAAAATTACACCCGGTTATTTGGGCCCGAATGCATTGCCGGTTCCGTTTGTGAAACGTGGCTTTTTACGTAGCAAATCGGAGATTGAAATTACAGCATCGAACCATTTTCATAGTGGCGACCCTACACAAGACATTTCGGGCAGAGCGTACATTCCGTTTGCCAACAATAAAATTGCCGTTGAGATGTACGGTGTTATTTTTGAACATTTTGCCTATTCCGAGGAGATTCGAAACGAGCGTATTTCGAGAATTGAGGATGGGAAAGGTACTGCCGTTGGCGATTTCTATTTTAGCACTCTTATTCAGTTATGCAA
>WGCT01000465.1 GCA_015493625.1 Draconibacterium sp.
ATGTAGGCTTGTAAATAATTAAGTGCAAGGCTGTAGGAACCTTACCAATCATCTGAGTGCTCCTGTCAGGCTCCTTCACTTCTGCCTGTCCACAGAGATAAACGGTTCCATCGGGAGCGACAGAGATTGCCTCACAACCAAAAATTTTGCGTCCATCGGCTGTTCGCATAACACCTAAATCTATCCGTTTATCAGTTTTTATATCATACATTATAAGATGATGAGCATTTATACTTCCATAAGTTTCTTCATATTTCTGAACAGAGAAATCTCGGGCAGAAGGGGCAAAATACACCTTTTTATTTTTCGTATCAACGGCAAATGCAAGGGTGGAATAAGGTATATTCTTTCGGGTTCCATCTAAAAATTTCGTATCACACATTTTTACCAGACTGGTAATTTTTCCCTCAGTACCGTCATGAGGATTGAACCGGAATAAAATAGACCCACTTCCACAAGTTATTCCATAGGCCACCTTATCTACCGGATCCCATTGTACCGCACGCCAGATATTGGTCCGGTCAACCATGGGGTTTTTCAATTGGGAAGGAAAAACAGAAGAATCATATGGAATATGTAGTGAGGTATCGAATACTTTTTCTTTCTCAGCATCGTACTTCGCCACTCGTGCCGTCGGATAACTCATGTAAACATTCCCATTATCATCACAAAAAATATCACGGCAAATATCCCAGCTACTAACTCGACCAAGATTCTTAGTAACATGATTTTTAAGATTAAAACGGTAAAAATATCCTGTGAAACCTATGCCGAAAAGATACCCTCTCTTTTTATCTATGGTTAAAGGGTAGCAGCCTATACCCCTATCTACTAACCCCATATCTTCCAAGGTATTTATTTTAGGATTATATTTCATCCAATGTCCACCTTGCCAACTGGTGTAATCGATGGTATTGGGGCCACTCCCGTTGTTCATTGTTACAAAATAGATGTTACCTTCATCATCTTCAACAGGTTTATTATGAATCTTTCCTGTAGATCTGATTCCTTTCCCTCTTTCATTAAGGAACTCCGCCATATCGTAAAAAAGAATATTCTTATCGGTCTTGGGATCGTACACATAAAAATGAGCGCTTACTCCTTCATTGATTAATGCAGAATACACTTTCCCATCGCTGGCAGCATAAAGCCCGTCCCACATAAAGGGGTCTCTCCCCGGATATGTTCGGGTTTCAACAATGCATATATTGTTATTTTGTGCTGAAAGATTCTTAGAGCCTGTATAAAACAATAGTATTATAAACACAGCCATCTGGATTATAAGAAAAATAATTTTCTTACAACAAACTATTCCTACTTTTACAAATTGTACCATAAAAATATTTTATTATTTCAACATTATATTTCAGGATTTTATTTCTCCGACACCCATACTCTGCTTTATAAAAAACAAAATTCCCAATACGAAATCTTCTACTATTACTAATTCTTTACTTATCCTAATTATTCATAAATTTTCTCGAAAATGCGCTAAGTCACAAAAGAGTGAATTAAGGGGCTATAAATTATTGCATTAACTTTTCAGGTATCGTATAAACTCTGGCTGTTTTACCTGCCACCGCAACTTTAACCGTTCCCTTAGTCACCTTAACAACCTGATTATTAAAAAGATTAACCAAATGTTTGGCACGGAATCTGGCAGGTAAAATCAACTCAATACTTTGCTCTTTGTCAGAATCATTTAAAACAATTATTCCATTTTCAAATATTCTGTATGCAATTTTATGAGCTTCTGTCAATGGCTCCACGCCTTTTCCCATGTGTGCCCGATACAACACTTCGGCACCTGTTCCGTTTAATGTTGTCCACCAAACAAAATCGACTAGTCGGGCTGCCGAAAAAGCCCAGAAAGCATCTTCTTTAACCCCTTTGCGAGAACGATCTAAATAAGACATTGCTGTAATTCTTCTTCCCGCATTTGTATACCAGGCATTATTTCGGGCTTTCTTTTTCACATCCTCCCAGGTGTGGTGTCTTCCCTCCCATGCCCAACTATAAATAAAAGATTCCCACATGCAGCAATCGCCATTTTTCTGCAAAGGAGTTCCTATGCCGGAATTAAGAACAATAATTTTCTCTTCGCCGTAACTTTTAACCAGTGCCCGGATAGTTTGAAGCATACGATCCCAGGCATAGTTTTCGGTAGTATCGGGGAAAAGGTGTTCGTGAACGTAGGGAGGGAATTCCGGGTTTCGGGTGCCGTTAAATTTTGGGCCATAACACGAAACTCTTTCGCCAACGTTATCAATAAAAATTCCATCGGCCCCCCACTCCATCATTTTTTTTACATAAGCTAAAGAGAGTTTCCAATAACTTGGACTATTTGCACAGGTAAGAAAACGAAATAGTCTTTCGGTTCCGTCCATTGGAATATGCACCCATTTACCATTTTTATCTACCACCAGAATTTCAGGATGTTGAAATAGAAAAACATCCTGATCGGCATAATTAGTATGTATATCGGTAAAATGAAGATAGGGAATAACTTTAAAACCTTGTTTATGAGCCTCTTCAAAAACCTTTTTACTGTGTGGAACATGAGAAATTAATGCTACTCCTTTAACCAGTGAACCATCAAAGGAGTTTATCGTTTCAACCGGATACTGTTCTGTAACCTGTAACGATTTATATTGTTCCCTCCTTCTAACGATACGGGTTATTAACGTATCCTTTAAAATGAATTTATAATCCTTCCATATACCGTTACCCCGCGTAAACATATCGGCCTTTTGCAGCCATTTGGGAGCCGGGTCTAACTTTTCGCTTGGAGGAGGAATTGACAAATCGTATTTATTTGCTAACTCCTTGTTGTACAGTTGTGCTTTTACAGCATGAGGGAAAATTAAAATGGAACTAAACAATAAAATCGCAAAATATACACTTATGGAATTACATATTCTTTTTTGTGTTTGAACAAACATAGTTAGATTTGTTTTTACAATTATTCGATATATCTTACTCACTTCCATATACATGCCTTAAATTATATGTTATTTTACCCGTAAATTGATCACCTTGTCCGTTTTGAATTTTATAAAAATAAAGCCCTGGTACAACAAGCTTATTCTGATTATTTTTGCCCTGCCAGATAACAGAATGAGAACCGGCAGAATACATACCCTTTCCAAGAGTACAAACTCGTTTCCCCTCGACATCATATATAGAAACTTCAACCTGCTCTCTTAATTTTAAGACAAATTCTATGGTTGTACTGGTACTAAATGGATTTGGATAAATTCTTGAAGAAAAAGAAGAATTGGAGTACTTATCTTCAAGAGATGTTGGACTTAACACTTTACTTGTGAGAATAATTTCATCATCATAAACTCTGCGCTCAAAATCTGTATAGGCAGATTTTTCTTCATTATATAATGGGAATACATAAGATGGAGTAAGAACCGCCTCCCATGTCTCCGAATCAACTGGACTGATATTTACCTCCAAATGCCCATAGTGTTTACCACCACTAACAAGTATACCTCCATTCCATTTTTCTGGTGCATCAGTATGTGCCAGAAATTTTTGTTTACTGTTATTCGTTCCATCATAAAGACCCCTTAATCCATCTCCTCCTATTCCAACATCGTAAAACTGAATTGTATGATTCACCTCATTCCCATTTGGCAACAATTCATTTCCTGTTACTACTGAACGTTCCCACATTTCATCATGACCACAAAAAACTGCATCTACACCATATTTCATAAGCAGAGGAGTAAGAACTCGAGTTGGAGCTCCCGACTGATTATCGAACCCAGAACCAACCCCTGGCAGATACCCATGAGGTCCTGAAGAGTAAGGAATATGATGAAACATGACAAAGGTAAAAAGACTGTTTTTCTGTGCTTGCTTAAGCTTTTCTTCAAGCCAACTATATTGCCTCGATTCGGGGTCAAAGTCAGGGGCATTTCCCCCTCCTGAATCATTTTCACCCAGCAAGTAAAAATTTGTATCCTTATTAGTTCCATTTGGGCTATTGTTACAGGCATCCAATACAATAAAAGTTACAGGACCGTACCGATAACAATAGTATCTTCCCTCTTGTTTCTTGTTCGGAGAATTATTTATAGGATTTTCAAAATATGTCAGATATTTGCTTATGGCTCTTTCCGAACCTGGCTGGGTATATCTACCCATATTTGGGCCTTCATAATATTCATGATTTCCAAGAGCTGTTAACAATGGAATGTGTCCAGCCAAGCTCTGATTAGCAACCGAATTTGTGTTATGTTTCCAAAACTCATCCCAGTCACGCTGCTCACCACCATGCTGGGTAATATCTCCGGCAATAAGTACCAAATCAGGATGACGTGAACGTATAATTGTTAAATTATTACTATATCCGGTAGTTTGATCCACAAGATACTGACGCACCGAACCATCTACGGGATTAGTCCATTTAGCAGGCTTACCGGTAGATTCTGGCTCCGTTTCGCAATCAGCATACACTATAAATCGAATAGAATCGTTACCTGCTGGTGCTGTTTGAAAAGTGGATTCAAAAGTATCAAGAGCCTGAATCACCTTATAATGATAAATAGTTCCCGATTTCAAAGACTCAAGTCTGATTCTGTGACTGTAAGGGATATTAGGGGCATTCCCATTAAAATAAGTAGAGCTTTCCCAACCTGGGTATTGCAGTGCATTTGCCGCAATTGGAACACTTGTTTGACTATTTTCTGAATTCATTCCCTCTTCATGCCAATACAATATACCAGGAACTTCGGTTTCCGAGATCCAATGAATACTCATTGCATCTGGAGCAGGATTCTGCAAATAAGGCCAAACCCGAAAACTTCCTTGTGCAGTAATTTTTAATGGAATAATGATTGTAAATACCATTACAATCACATAGATTTTTAAATCTTTCATAGTTTAGTTAGTTTAAATAAGCGAGCAAATATAATAAAAACCTGAGTTCGATATAAGAAATAGGATAATATTTTTTGTAAAAAGGATTGTTTTGGTTATCTTAAAGCATTGAAATACAAAACAATAACACAAA
>WGCT01000466.1 GCA_015493625.1 Draconibacterium sp.
ATCTCAGCAAGATTATCGAAGTTTTGAGTAAAATAGTTTAGTATTGATTTCATTTTGTTTAAAATTTAGAAGCAAGATACAAGAACCAAGACACAAGACAAGAAAGTTAGTGCTTTAACTTTTGCCGTCTCATTTATGGGACGGTTTTTAGATGATAAGAGAATCATCTTATGTTTTAACCCGTTGGATAAATCCAACGGTAAAGGATAGCTCTATTTGCTCACAGTCTTCAATGCTGATGTTCATTATAATCTGTCATTGTTTTATTTTTTAAAAGTGTGTGCCACCCAGTTGTTTTTCGATTGATAACCGGTGTCGGTTAATCCGAAGTTTTCGGCTTTTGCTTTTATATCGTTTATATCGTTGGTATAGAAGCCGCTTAGTATTAAAACGCCACCGGGCAAGAGATTTTCGACGTAGGTTTGCATGTCGTTTAACAGAATGTTTTTATGAATGTTTGCAAAAATTACATCGTATTTTTCGCTGCCAAGCAAACCTGCATCGCCCAGTTTTACGTTAATATTTTCGATGTTGTTTAACCGTGCATTTTCAACTGTTCCGTTGTACGACCACTCGTCGATATCGATTGCAGTAACTTTTTTTGCCCCTTTCATTGCTGATAGAATTCCAAGAATTCCGGTGCCGCACCCCATATCGAGAACTGTTTTTCCGGTAAAATTATTTTCGAGAATTGATTCGACAATTAGCGAAGTAGTTTCGTGGTTGCCGGTGCCAAAAGCCATATTCGGCTCGATAACTATTTCGTATTTTGCTGCCGGATAATTGGTGTGAAACGGAGCTCTGATAACGCACTCGCCGGCAATTACAAGAGGTTCGAAATAGTTTTTTTCCCACTCTTCGTTCCAGTTTTTGTCTTCTATGGTTTCGGTTTTAATATTAAAAACAGCGTTGTCTTTAAAATTACCGACAACAGAATTGAGAGCTTCTGTATTAAAATTGGGAGCCGGAATATAAGCTTCGAAACCGGTTTCGGTGTCGACGAAACTGTCGAACCCGATTTCTCCGAGTTGTGCTACTAAAACATCGCGCAGCCACTCTTGAAACGGGGTGATTTCTATGGTTGTTTTTTTGTAGTTCATAGTAAAATCATTTCAATTGACGGTATAAAAAACAAACGTATAAAAAATGTTTGGTTTATTTTAGTTTAGTTATAAAGTTGCTATTGCCACTGGCAGGGATTGGAGTAAGTAGCCTGCCGAAGACCGGCCCGAGTGTTTTTTAGCAAACGGCTGCGACCGGAGGAAGCACACGAATTGCTTAAAAACACCGGAGGCGGGTGAGGCAGCTACTTGCGGAAAGCCCGTCCGCCAGCCTAATCGTAAAATTTATTGGGGAAAATGTTTACGGCAATAAAACCGAAAATTCCGGTGATTGCGATTATAAAAAAGTCGATGATGTGTTTTGTTATTTTTACACGTTTGCGTTTTAACAGAATGAAGTGGGTGGCAGCGAGCAACAGGCTGAAAATTAGCCAATAAAAGGTTGTAGGCGGGGTGACGAAGAACCTGACGAAGCCCGAAGTTTTATTGGTTAAACTGAGTTGTGCGGGGAAGATAAATTGCGCGATTTTGCCTTCGGTGCGTTGTGTGCGAACCGGCCAAGTTTCGATGAACGTGTCGACTTTTTGATAGTCGCGGTTGAGGGCGGTTACGCGCATTTCGCCGTCGGTAATTGCGATGACATTGAAGTTGAAAAGGTCGCTGTAAATTTTTATTTCGGCAATTTGGGGGTTTAAATTTTCGATGGGGAATTTAATGAGTTGGTAGTCGTATTGCGTTAAAATATAGATTTCGTTGTTGGTTGAAAAGAGGTAGGCGTAGTAGCGCTTGTTTTTAAAATCGACACACCGTATTGTTTTGAATGTCAGTCTGGTGGGTACTTCAACTTTGTGAACGTAAGGTTCGCCTTTAATCATTTTTATATGAAAAAGCTGGTTGGCTGAGTCGATGACAAAATAACCTTCGTCGCACGATTTGCGGGTGGTTGGAATTCCTTCGATGGTGGTTGCCGGAAATTTAAATCCGTGTTTGTAGAGTACCGCCGAAAACATACGACTTTTCTCTTCGTTAATTTTATTTGTTGTGGCGTCGATAAATTCCATGCGCCAGGTAATGCGGAAAAAATCGGGAGGCATTGTTAAATTTGCCCGCCCCGACTGTGATTCGAAAAGTGGGAACAATGTGGGTTGTGGGGCGTTTACCTCTTTTGGGCGCACCCTGAAAGTAGAGCGGTTTATTGTAATATCGTGTAAATCCATTTCGACACCGTTAATGGAGTCGGGCATTGTTTTGTTTAGCAATAACTGCCTGACAAAAAGCAGGGGGAGTTTTTGTTCGTATTCGTTGCGTGTTAGCTCTTCGCCTTTTATGTTGGTGCGTTTTACGCCGTTGCCCGAACGGAGAATTACAAAATTGTTATCGATACAACTGTACATTACATATGGTGCTCTGATTGGTTTTGCAAATGCCATCCAGTACAGTTTTGGGAGTACAATTGCAAATCCAACGACTGCAAGAATTACCAAAAAATATCTACTTAGTTTTACCATTATTTTGTTGTTTTGTCGTGTTGTTTTACTGAAATAGTTTTTCTGCTACATTTCTCCTTTTCGAAAACGGAATCCTGAAAAGAGCAGCGAAATACTTGATAATATTACAATGATTACCAGCACGGGATTGGCGGGTGCGTAACTTCCTGTTGCTGCCGATTCGAAAAAGAGGGGAACAATTGTGGCGGCAACCAGAATGTATAAAAAGCGATATTTCCAAACCGGTTCTAATACAATTAATGCCACAAAATAGTAGGCGGCAAACCCTGCAAGAAACCAGGGCGCAATGGTTATAAGTGCCGGAATAATAATGTTTGACGGGAAAAACAGTGCACTAAATGCCACAAAAATAGCAAGAAAAAGAAAGTAGCTGGCAAGCAAAACGAGCGTGCCGAAAAGCATCATAATAAGCAGAACTCTGTTCTCGTTTAAGGGCAAATGAAAGGTGAGTTTTATCCTTTTGTCAACGGTTTCGGGGAAAAACTGAGCAATTGATATTGCTAGTGCACCTGCAATTGGCGCAAATTTCAAGTATCCAAAATATTTAAGTTTCATAAAAAGTAGAGTGTACCAATAACTATTGGCATCGCTAAACTTAAAATTGTGTTGAACGGTTAAGAAAATATACCCGACAACCAAGGTTCCTAACGTGGCAAACGCGATTATAAACCACCGTGTTTTTAGCCACTCTTTGTAAATTATTGATTTCAACATAACAGTTAATATTTTCCGGTTAATCCAATAAATGCGTCTTCTAATCCCATTTTAACTTGCTTAAAATTTGTGTGGGCAATTCCTTTACTCTTGAGGAAACTTTTTACAAACTCTTCCGGTTGGTAGGTGTAAATCTCAACTTTGTTGTGCACTTTCTCGAAATTGGCAACAAATTCTTCGTCGGACAGGTCGATTGACGGGTCTTCCACTTCGAGGTAGAATTGTTTGAATTCGTCCATAAATTCGTGAACATCACGTTGTGCCAAAATGCGGTTGTAGTCCATAATCAGCACATCGTCAATCAGGCGCTCCATATCCTGAATAATGTGCGAGGTGGTGAATATGGTTTTCTTTTTTGCTTTGGCATATTCGCGCAGGTAGTCGATAAACAGGCGGCGGTAGCCGGGGTCGAGTCCCATCGAAAAGTCGTCGAGGATGAGCAGGTCGGGGTCTTGAGCCAGAATTAAACCTAACGCAACCTGCGACCGCTGCCCGCACGACATTGATGAGATTTTTTGCTTTGGGGCAACCTTTAATTTCGACATTAATTCCCAGTAGGGTTCGTTGTCCCATTTGGGGTAAAATCCGGAATAGAACTTCTCTATCTGGTTGATGTTCATAAACGTGTATTGAATGTGTCCTTCAATCAGAAACCCGATACGAGCTTTTGTTGCCGGTGTTAAATGTTGTGTATTCTCGCCGTAAATAAGGCACTCTCCGCTTCGGGGTTGCAAAAATCCGTTCAGTATATTTATTGTGGTGGTTTTTCCCGCACCGTTTTTTCCCAGAAGACCGAGAATACTGCCCTCTTTTACATGAATATTCAGGTTTTCGTAAACCATCTTTTTCCCGTAATAATGCGTTAAGTTGTTGCACTCAATTGCGTTGCTCATATTTTTTATTTTGATTTTTATCGTTGCTGTTTTTTTACCCTTCTGCCTGTCGGCATCTCCCCTTTTTCGGGGAGATTGCTTTGAGCCAGCTTTCTATTGTTACATTACTTCTTTCTACATAATTTAATTAGAACACTTTCCTCTTCAATACTTCGTTAAATTTTTGTTTCTCGCAAAGCCGCAAAGTCGCAAAGGTCTGATTTTTAGCAAATTACGACAATTGCTTTATGCCTTGTAATTCTC
>WGCT01000467.1 GCA_015493625.1 Draconibacterium sp.
ATAAAAATGGAAAATTTCAGGGGAGCAATTTTAGCGGGGATTCCAGCAAAATTACCAACAAAAAGGGAGTACGACGTAAATGTAAATCATGCTCCAAAACGAAAAGATATTCTTACTGACAAAGAGAAAAAGCTGGCGTTAAAAAATGCGCTGCGCTATTTTCCTAAAGCGATGCACGGAGAATTGGCTCCTGAATTTTTAGGTGAACTAAACCGGTACGGAAGAATTTATATGTACCGTTTTCGCCCCGGTTACGAAATGTATGCCCGCCCGATTAATGAGTATCCGGCAAAATCGAAACAGGCAGCTTCAATCATGTTAATGATTCAGAATAATCTGAATCCGGCAGTGGCTCAACATCCGCACGAACTAATAACTTATGGCGGAAACGGAGCGGTTTTTCAAAATTGGGCGCAGTACCTTTTAACCATGAAATATTTGGCTGAAATGACTGAAGAACAAACGCTGGTGATGTACTCCGGCCATCCGATGGGACTTTTCCCGTCGCATAAAAATGCACCGCGGGTGGTGGTTACCAACGGAATGGTTGTCCCCAATTATTCGGGGCGCGACGATTACGAGCGGATGAATGCGCTCGGTGTTTCGCAATACGGACAGATGACCGCCGGCTCGTTTATGTACATTGGTCCGCAGGGAATTGTACACGGCACAACAATTACAGTAATGAATGCTGCACGATTACATTTGCCGGGCGAATTTACCGGTAAAGTATTTGTTACCAGCGGATTGGGTGGAATGTCGGGGGCGCAACCAAAAGCAACAGTAATTGCCGGAATGATTTGCGTGGTTGCCGAAGTAAATCCTAAAGTTGTTGAAATTCGTCACAGTCAGGGTTGGGTCGATGAAGTTTTTACCAATCTGAACACGCTTGTGCAACGGGTAAAAGAGGCGCAAAATAATAAAGAAGCAGTTTCGCTGGCGTATCAGGGAAATGTAATTGATTTGTGGGAAAAGCTGGCCGCAGAAAATATTAAAATTGAATTGGGCTCCGACCAGACTTCGCTGCACAATCCGTTTGCCGGTGGTTATTATCCGGTCGGTTTAACACTTCGCGAGTCGAATAAAATGATGGCAGAACAACCCGGACTTTTTAAAGAGAAAGTTTACGAATCGTTACGCCGCCACGTTGCTGCCATAAATAAAATGACACAAAACGGAATGTATTTCTGGGATTACGGAAACGCATTTTTACTTGAAGCGGGCAGGGCAGGAGCAGAAATTACATCTGTCGATGGTGGTTTTATCTACCCGTCGTATGTTCAGGATATTATGGGGCCGCTCTTTTTCGATTACGGATTTGGCCCGTTTCGCTGGGTGTGTACCTCGGGCAGCCCCAATGATTTGGCGAAAACCGATAAAATTGCAGCCCACGTTTTAACCGAACTGGCAAAAGAGGCACCCGATGAAATTTCGCAACAGATGAATGACAATATTCACTGGATTAATGAGGCGGGAAAAAATAATCTGGTGGTGGGTTCGCAGGCGCGAATTTTATATGCCGACTGCAACGGGCGTACAAAAATTGCCACCGCTTTTAACGATGCAATTAAATCGGGCGAAATATCGGCACCCATTGTTTTGGGGCGCGACCATCACGATGTTTCGGGTACCGACTCACCCTACCGCGAAACTTCGAATATTTACGACGGGTCGAGTTTTACTGCCGACATGGCGGTGCAGAATTTTGTGGGCGACGGATTTCGCGGAGCAACATGGATTTCGCTGCACAACGGTGGTGGTGTTGGTTGGGGTGAAGTTATAAACGGTGGTTTCGGGATGGTAATCGACGGTTCGCCCGAAGCTGAAAGTCGCATAAAAATGATGTTGCACTGGGATGTAAACAACGGAATCTCTCGGCGAAGCTGGGCACAAAACAGTCCGGCAAAGTTTGCCATTCAACAAGCAATGAAAGAGAACCCCGGGTTAAAAGTTACGTTGCCAAATGAGGCAGACGAGGAGTTGTTAGAGGGGTTGTTTTAAGAAGAAAAATCTCGCAAAGGCATGGAGACGGTATGAAAAACCTCTTTCCATTTGACACAATAACTTACTATAGTAATCGTTTTGCAGGAAACAAAAAAAGATGAAAAAAAATGTTCTCTTCTTAACCGCTGTTTTCTGCTTTATTATTTTTAATTCCCATGCACAAGAAAAAGAATCATCGAATATTGAATTGAAAGTTTATTACAACTACAATAGAATAAACTATTATCAAACACTTAATTTCTCAGATTACACATATTTATGGATACAGCCTGAAATTATTTATAACAATATTGGGGAGTTCTCGCTGGGAATTATTTTTAACAAAAGCTCAAAATATAGTCACGAGTTGGAGATTATGCCGTTAAGTTTAAACAAATCGACATTGAATGAAGTCAAAAATCCTGCGGATTCTTATTATTGGGAGACATCGAAAGATGGGAACTTTTCAATGAATTCGAGACTTAGATACCAGCTAAATTATACAATTTTGGACAAATCTAAGTATAATTTTTATGTCGGGTTTTCATCAATGCTCTCATTTTTTAAACAAAACTACGGTGGGCACTCAACTTTCGATTTTCAAAAAAAATACACTCAAGTTGGGATTATTTTTGGGCTCACACCGGGTTTTGAAATCCCCATTGCTGAAAATCTTAGTTTTTCATTAGATGTTCCAGTAGGTATTTTGGGGGTAAACTACCGTCGAATGAATTATGAAAGCCCCGAATTGCCACTCAATGAAAAAATACAAAGTGTTTTCTCCGGAGAATTCTGGTATCAGGGTTTTCAAGTGAGAGCTGGACTTGGCTACAAATTTTAATCAGAAATAAATAAGCCGATAAAAGTTACTCTTTTAACACTTACGTGAGTATCTACTCTTCAAACATCATAGAATAAGGGCGCTCAATTTCGCGGTGCAGTTCGCTAATTCCAATGTTCCTGCTTTTGCGAATGTACTCCCTGCCATCGAGAAAAATAAGGATGGTTGGTGCTGCAAATACCTGATGTTGCGCTGCCACTTCGGGCAAAACATCCGATTTTACGTAAGCCATTTTTATCTTTGGGAACTCGGCTTTTATCAATTCGGCAACTTTGGGTTTTAATACTTTACAAACATTGCACGCTTCGGTCGAAAAATAACCCAACAGAGCGGGTTCTTTCTCCTTTAATTGTGTAAACTCTTCAAAAGTCTCTATTTCAATAAACATACTTATTAATGATTAGTTGAATGAATATTCACTTTAGCCTTTCGGTTTTTTATCGATAAATTAAATCGCTTTTTCCCCTCCCTTTTTGCGAAGTTAAAAGGAACTCTATTTTAAAACTGTCTGGTATTCAGCATAACCAATGTACACGCTTCTATTGCCTCAATACCATTGTTTTCGAGTATTCCGGCAAATTCGTCATTTTCGGCACCCGGATTAAAAATTACACGTTTGGGCATTAACTCAACAATCGGATTGTAATATTCAGGCTGACGTTGTGCACCTAAATACATTGTTACCGTATGGATATCTTTGTTTTCAGGAAATTCGGTTTGAATTTCAACATCTAAAACCCGGCCTTCTCTTTTTGCAAGAGCAACAACTTCAATATTGTTTTTTCTCAACGAGCGAATTGCCATATTCGAATAGCGGGCAGGATTTTCGCTGCTGCCAATTACCAGTGTTTTTCTGTTTGTCATTTACGATTTTTTTAACAGAACCACCGCGCTAACCGAAATTCCTTCTTCGCGGCCCTCGAACCCCAATTTCTCGGTGGTGGTTGCTTTTACCGAAATACACGCTTCTTCAACACCCAAAACCTGCGCCATTTTCTTCTCCATTTCAGGAATAAATGGTTTTAATTTGGGTTGCTGTGCCGAAATTGTTGAGTCGATATTTACAATCTCGTACCCTTTCTCTTTTACTAAATTGTATACTTTTCCCAGTAATATTTTACTGTCGATATTTTTAAATTCTTTTGAATTGTCGGGGAAATGAGTTCCGATATCGCCCAATTTCAGGGCGCCTAAAAGTGCATCGCAAATGGCGTGAATTACAACATCGCCATCAGAATGGGCAACTGTTCCTTTTGAATGTGGAATTAAAACTCCGCCCAACCAAAGGGTTTCTCCTTCGGCAATTCGATGAACATCAAATCCTTGTCCAATCCGGAAATTCATTAGCGTTGCTTCCCAAATGCGTCGATATCAAACGAGAGAGTAAATCGTAACGTATTTTCCAACGGGTGGTTACGTTGCGTTGGCAGAAGGTACGAAAAATCGAGTGAAAATACGTTCATTCTCAATCCTGCACCTGCGGTAAAATATTTCCGGTTACCTTTATTTTCGTTCTCGTAAAAATAACCTCCTCGTATTGCAAACTGTTTGTTGTACCAATATTCAACTCCAATGGCAAGAGTAATCTCCTGCATCTCCTCTTTAAATCCTCCCGGTGCGTCGTAAAAAGAGGTAATCATTCCTTTAATAACCGACATGTCGGAATGAATTCCACCGGGAAGAATTACTCCTCCTTCATCGTATTCTGTTGAGTCTTTTGGCGGAGTGGGAACCAGCAGTTTATTGGCTTCGAATGAAAACGAGAATGTGTTGTAGTTGTCTAACTCAGTGGTGTATGCCGCTCCAATCATAAGGTTGGTCGGAATAAAATCTTTCACCTCTCCGTCGGTGTACGAAATTTTAGAGCCGATATTTTGGATGTTTATACCTGCCGAGAAGATATTGTCTTTGCGGTTTGCTCTAAATTCGTTGTACCAATAAAAGGCAACATCGGCAGCAAACGAGTTTCCGGGTCTGGTTTCAACGCCGTTTACCATTTGACCGCCGGTGAGGTCGGAACGAATGTATCGAACAGCTACCGAACCTGAAAAGATATCGGAAAGTTTTCGCGAATAGCCAAAATCAATGGCAAATTCGTTTGGACTTTGCTGACCAACTATTTCGCCCCACTCGCTGGTAAATACAATATCGCCCAACGAGAAATAGCGCAACGATGAACTAATCGCTTGCTGGTCGTCGATTTTTTTATATCCCGAAAGGTAAGCAAGATTGATGTCGTTGACCAAAGCACGCAGCCAGGGCGAATACGACAGCCCAACTCCCATATCACTTTCCATAAATACATATTTTGCCGGGTTCCAGTGTTGCGAACTCACATCGGGTGTTAGCCCAACTCCGGCATCTCCCATACCACCGGCACGCGAATCGGGTGTAATTCCCAAAAACGGAACTGCAGTGGTAATTGTATTGGCACCCGACGTAGTAGCCTGTGCCATAACTCCTTCAGAAATACTAACTATTAATGTTGTAATAAATAAAAATCGAATTAACTTAATCATAATTGTCTTTAAATTGAGCGTGCAAAGATATAATAATTGTCTTTGCTGCAATAGGTAAACTAAAAAAGAGAACGGAACATTTTTGTAAAAATTATATTGCTTTACAATTTTTATTGAGCAATCATTATTTTTCCCGATTTAGCTGCAATAACACCGTCGCTGTTTTGTGCTGTAATTTTATAAATATAAATCCCGTTTCGAAGCAGTAGTTGAGATTCGTGAATGTCCCAGCGAATGGGATTGCTTTCGGCACCGTTCGACCCAACGTTTTGTGCTATATAGTCAATGCGACGCCCCGTCAAATCGAAAATCTCGATTGTGGTTTTTAATGTTGCTCCCGACTGGTTGTGTTTAAATGTAAAGTAAGTATAACTCTGCATGGGGTTCGGATAGTTGGTTGTCTCTTCAATATAAAAATCTCCCGACACGGTAAATTCTATCTCTGTCTCGCTCGAGTTATTCGCCACATCCCATGCTTTTAATATGAGTTTATGTTTCCCCGGTTTTAGATTTTGAAAAGGGAAGTTGATGCTTCCACTTGTAAAGTCATCTAAATCGGACTGGAAAAAATTATTGAGTACAATCACATTCGAATAGTCGTCGTCGAGTACTGCGGTAATGTCGTGGCCAATACCGTTTCCAACTGTATTAATACCGTTTTTATCGGAAATAAAAGCCAATAATGTTGGCGATCTGCCGGTTTCTCCTCCCGACATAAAATTTTCCGAGTCCATAAAAAGTTCTATTTCCGGCCCTTTATTATCGGGTGCAAAATCATTGGAAGAGCTGCCAATTGTAAAGTCGGTAAACGCTCCGTGTGCATCTACATTGCCACTTTTTGCATAATAAATAATTTTCCCTTCGCCAAGGTTGTACGAAATGTCTTTTGGCACAACAAAACTAAAAGTGAATTCGCCATTCTTAACGCTTGCCAACCCTTTGTAAATTATATTTTCCTGAACTTTAAACTGAATTGGGTCGTACCCTCCGTTTCCCAATGTACTCATCATAATTGCCTTGTCGTAAACAACAGGTATTATTTCGCCCGAGAAATTTGTTAATTTATTGCCCGCATTGTCGGCAATAAATCCGGTGATGGTTACCTTTTGTAGCGCCCGAATTGTGTCCTGATTGTTGTTGATGTCGTGTCCGTTAATTTGAGTTGTTTTTACCTTGTATTTCGGATACGATAGTTTAAGTGCCGGGTCGGCCAACAACGAGAAATTTCGTTTATTGGTGGTGTTTATGGTGTTAGTTTTTGCCAGTCGCATAATGTCTCCCATCCGGTAATGGTCGCCGTTTTCGTCTCGTTTAAAAACAAAACTGTAGAAATTTTTACTGAGTAAAAAGTTCGAGTAGGCAAACACCACTCTTGTAGTCGAGAACAGTCCTATTCCGCCACCGTTCGGATTAAATAAAATGTATTCTCCGGCCGAAGCCACATCGGCATCGAAACGGCTGAATTCGCATGTTGCCGTAACAAAAATAGGGAGGTAATTTGTATTCGACCACGAGTTAATATCACTAATGTCCAACACGTGTTCGTCGGCAAGAAAACGCTCGTTGGCATGCCCCACATAATTTAACAATAAAACGCCATCTTTTACACGTTTGTTAATAGCAACTGTTACATCGGGGTAACGCTCGCCGGCAGGAGTTGTCTCTTGCTGATAAGCATCGAGATAAATTTTATCGGTAATAAATTCGGGGTATTCATTGTTAACTCGGTTTGCCAGTTCTTCGGAGTCGAGCATGTGCATGGTTTGCCCCTCGTTTTGGTCGTCGCCAATAAAACAGATCGTGTTTCGCCAGCTTCCCATTGCATCTGTCGAGTAGTACCGTTTCACTTTATCAACAACCAGTTGGGCTGTAAATGGCGATGTTGCAGGTATTCGTCCTATTCCCAAATCAACAGCGCCATCGTACACACTTTCGCCGGGGTCGAGAAGGACAAAAAAATCGTCGGTAACAAACGAGCCAACCGGGTTAAGCGAGTTTTCTGATTGATAGGTGGGAATAAAATTTCTTGTAATGGGTTTAATGTTTCTGTTGTCGTAGCTTCCGTCGCCAAGTAATAACACATATTTTAATCCGTCGTTTCGGTCGTAAAACATTTTTATGAAATTACGAATTCCGGTTGCATTTTTACTTCCCGAACTAAATTCGTTGTATACATTATCGGCTACAACAACTTCAACATTCATATTGTCGAACGAGCGGTGAAATTCTGCCAGATTGTTTGCTGCGTCCTCAAAATTTGGGTGAGTAATAATTAAAAGTTCCGGAGTTTCTAAACTGTGCAGATTCTGGTTTTTTACTTCGCTAACCAATTCGGGTTCCGGAAAAGTTCCGTTGCTGTCGGTTAAAATATATTGATGAAGTTTACTGGCCGGTTGTTTTATTGTCGCCACATTTCCTTCTAATTTTATCGGAACTTCTTTAATGTTATTACTGTCGGTAACATCGAAAACTTTGGTCGATGAAGAGCCGTTTTGAATTGTGAATTCAACAATATTGTTTTCTCCAACCGAATTTATATCGCAAAAGGGGAGCGGTTTATTCTCAACTTTCAGATTTTTGCGATAATTAACTTCAATAAAATCGAGCCAGGCAATCGCATTTTCGTCAACTGACCCGCCGTCGTTACTATAATATTTTGTTGTTACTACAACTTTATCTTCTTGAACTTCAGTTTTAAATAACTTTTTTTGGTTGTTTGCAAATGTCGAAGTCTGGCTTCCGGTATTTACCTTATTGAAATTTAGTGTTCCAATTTCAAGGTGGTTGATAAGTACCGGCATTTCCGATGGTTGTGCCGACCGTGCAACCGCACTTACACGCACTTTAATCTTTGCCGAGGTATCGATATTTTTTAAATTGAAGTTGATATTTTTATTTGTGCCGTTTTTATAACGCTCACCATACCAGTTTTTCCCCGAACCGTGAGGTAAAATATTTTCCAGTTCACTTTCGTGCATTTCGTAGGCATCAGAAGTTGTTGTTTTGTGTGTGGCAGGTTCTTCAACCTCGGGTAACAAATCAGTATTTTTTTCGCTGCCAACTTCTTCCGATAGGAAGTAAAATCCTTTGTTTGTGTATTCGTTTCGTTGGTGTTCGAAAGCACCGGTTGAATTGTTTAGGTGCCATTTAATTGGCCCGGCAGCATAAAAAAAGAGACAATCTTCTCCACCGTTTTTCCCATGCCAAATTGCATTCTGAACAATGTCGTCGTAATTAATCTCGCCGGGGTCTTCGGAAAGGAGGGTGGCTCCGCTGCCAAAAACATTAACTTTTGCAGGGTTAGAAAATCCCCATTCCGTTAATTTCGAACATGGAATTTTATACATTCCTGTTTCCTGAATACTAATTTTTACCCACTTTCCCGTTTTTAACGCCGACTCCGATTTCCAAACAACGGCAGCATTGGTTTTTGCGCTTTTTTCGGTAGCAACAATTTTTTTCAAATTAAAACTCTCGAGCCGAAACAACTTTTCGCCGACTCTTTTAAACGGAATAATTTTAACCTGTAACTTAAATTTATCACCCGATTGCAGCTTATAACTTTTAACCTCAATCTCCTCTGTAATTTTATTGGAGAGCAGATAATTTTTTGGAATTTCTACCTCTTTAAAAACCGGAGCTTCAATAATAATTTTAAAGTTCTGATTTTTATTTTGAAGATTATAAATACGCGAATAGAGCGGCAAGGTCTCGTCGAAAGCTGCAAAAGCGGCTCCGTCGAAACAGTAGGGAACTCCTCTCTCCTTTGCTATTTGCAAAGATTTTGCACTATTCCAGTTTAATACAACATGCTCTTTCTGCATGTCGTTTGCTGTAAATCCAACAATTATAATGAAAAAAAGAAATAAAAATCTTTTCATGTGTTATCTCAAAAATGTATCAATAAAACGACCCTAAAACATTTATATTGCAAAATACTATCGATTAATTGCAACGTTTATATTTCATGTCGGGCCGACAAAGATATGAACATAGTTCTAAAAACTTCAAAAAATATTAAAAAGCCAAAACAATAAGAATTGAACAAATTAGTTATATTTGTGTCGATTGAAAAAAGAGACAGCTTAAATTATGTGCAAACAAATATATTGCAGAACAGAAATATGTTTGTTTTCAAGATTTATAACAGTTTTCGATAATATAAATTTATAATTATATGAAATTGATGAAGTTAAAAACTTTATTTATTGTTTTATTAGCCGTAATGGTATCGAGTTGCGGTATGTTTAATAAAAATGGTAAGGGTAAAAAAGGGAGTACTTCGCGCACAACGGGATGGAAATATAACGATGAAGCGACGGGAAATATTCCAAATGTTTCGGGATACGAGCAGGAAGCCGGTCCCGGATTGGTTTTTATTCAGGGAGGTACATTTACAATGGGGCGTGTTGAAGAAGATGTAATGTACCGTTGGGATAATTTCCCGCGAAGAGTTACCGTAGCCTCTTTCTATATGGACGAAACAGAAGTCTCGAATCAGGACTATCGTGAATTTACTCATTGGACATCGCGCGTTTATGCCGGCGACAGAGCTAAATTGGTTTCTGTTCTTCCCGACACATCGTTGTGGAGACAGGAACTGGCCTATAACGAACCTTATGTCGACGACTATTTCCGCCATCCTGCCTATTCCGATTATCCTGTGGTTGGCGTTTCGTGGGTGCAAGCTCAGGCCTATTGTGCATGGCGTACCGACAGAGTAAACGAACAAATTTTAGTCGATCGCGGCATTTTAAAACACGACAATACTCAGGCAGGGAAAAATGTATTTACTACCGATACATATATTAATGGAATTTATCAGGGAGCAGAAGGAGATAAGCCGCAAACAAACCCCGACGGAAGTACACGAAGAGTTCGTGCCGAAGATGGGATAACACTTCCAAAATACCGCCTGCCCACCGAGGCCGAATGGGAGTATGCTGCATACGGCTTAATTGGTAACACCGATGGCGAACTGCTCACAGACCGTAAAATATACCCTTGGAACGGAGCTTACTTACGCGAAGATTCGAAAAAAAATAAAGGACGAATGCGAGCAAACTTTGTTCGTGGACGAGGTGATATGATGGGAATGGCAGGTGCTTTAAACGATAATGCCGACATTACCGCACCGGTTTTTTCGTACGAGCCAAACGATTTTGGCTTGTATTGTATGGCAGGAAACGTAAACGAGTGGGTAGCCGATGTGTATCGCCCTCTTTCGTTTAACGACGAAAATGAGTTTAACCCTTACCGTGGTAATGTTATTACCGAAAGGAAACGCGATAAAAACGGGAAATGGATTGTGGACAAATACGGACAAGTTGTAAAAGATACTGTTGCCGACTATAGAAACTTTCTTGATGGAGACCCAAATTCGCAGGTGGTTGAATCGGGAAACTGGAATGCTGCAAAGGACAGAAAAACCGACGGTATGTATATTCAGGATAATCGCCCGGGAGCTTTCTCTTCGTTAATTACCGACGAAGTTAGAGTTTACAAAGGTGGTTCGTGGAAAGATCGTGCATATTGGCTTGTTCCCGGAACACGACGGTATTTGGAAGAGACAAAAGCTCAGGACGACCTCGGATTCCGTTGCGCAATGACACGTGTGGGAAGTCCGGAGGGATTTTAAGAGAATAATTTACTTACATATTTCAAAAACCTTTCGTAAATCAACGAAAGGTTTTTTTATTTTTGAGGAATGACAACAACTGATAAAATTTATCGCATATTTCAAAACCATCCGTTAATAGTAACCGACAGTAGGAAAATTGAAAAAGGGAGTATCTTTTTTGCACTGAAAGGTGATAATTTTAATGGAAACAAGTTTGCCGCCGATTCGTTAAAAAAAGGAGCTGCCTGGGCAATTATTGATGAGGAAGAATTTGCAACTTCAGAGAAAATGGTGCTGGTTAATAATGTGTTAGAAACACTAACCGATTTGGCAAATTTACACCGAAGAACATTGGGAATTCCAATTCTTGCCATTACCGGAACAAACGGGAAAACAACAACTAAAGAGTTGGTGGCAACAGTTTTAATGCAAAAATACAATGTTAGTTTTACTCAGGGAAACTTTAATAACCATATTGGTGTACCGCTAACGCTTTTAAAAATGAATAGCGAAACGCAGTTTGGAGTTGTTGAAATGGGGGCTAACCATTCAGGAGAGATTGAAGCACTTTGCAAAATTGCGGAACCCGATTTTGGAATTATTACAAACATAGGAAAAGCTCACCTCGAGGGATTTGGTTCGTTCGAAAATGTGATAAAAACAAAAAGCGAGTTGTTCGATTTTATAAAAGAAAAAAATGGAACGTTCTTTTATAATGCAGACAATAAAGTTTTAACCCGGTTTTCGGAATACGACAAGACATTTACATTTGGTACTGCTTCGGCTGATTTTATAGGAGAACCTGTGCAAACACCGCCATTTGTCAGTTTAAAAGCAAGTTTTAAAAAGGAGGTATTGTATTTAAATAGTAATTTAATTGGCGATTATAATTTCGAAAATGTTTTGGCAGCTGCCTGCATCGGAAGTTATTTTAAAGTCGACCCGCTAAAAATAGAACAAGCCATAAAAAATTATAAGCCACAAAACAATCGGTCGCAGTTAATTAAAAAGGGTGGGTTGCGAATAATAATGGATGCTTATAATGCCAATCCAACAAGTATGCAAGCATCGATTACCAGTTTTGTTGCCAATAACAGAGGTAGTAATTATCTCATTTTGGGCGATATGTTAGAGCTGGGGCACTATTCGGAAAGGGAGCACACAATTATTCTGGAGCTGATTAGCAATTTAAAAATTGAAGAGGCATTTCTGGTTGGAAACGAATTTTATAATGTTGGAAAATCGTATCGGTTCAAACGTTTTAACGATGTTGCCGGGTTAATAAATCATTTCGAAAAGAATAGAATAAAAAACGGGAACCTTTTAATTAAAGGTTCCCGTGGAATTCAACTTGAAAAAGTATTAACGTATCTTTAGCTAAGAACAGGCTTTTCCACTTTCAGCACATCAGCAATGGCTTTCTCGAAAGTTTGTTTTGGTAATGCACCCATTGCCATTTGTGGTTGTCCTTCAAGCGGAACAAAAAGCAACGATGGAATACTTTGAATACCAAACATTCCTGCAAGTTCTTGCTGTTCTTCGGTGTTAACTTTGTAAATTACTAAAGAGTCGCCATACTCGGCTTGTAACTCCTCTAAAAGAGGTGCTACCATTTTGCACGGGCCACACCAGTCGGCATAAAAATCAATCATACACGGACGGTCGCCTTCGTATTTCCACTCTTTGTTTGTTTCAAAATTAAAGACTTTCTCTTTAAATGTCTCTTTTGTTAAATGCTCTAACATATTATTCTATTTTTCAGTTATATATTTACGTATCTAAAAATGTCGATATGTGCATATCAAATATAATGCCTCTTTTTCTAAAACGACAAATTTAGGCTGATTTCGTTTAAATAATTGTAATTTTGTCACAATTTTATCGGGTAGTGTCATAAAAATTAATACTCACTGCTTATTTTAACAAATAATGAGAAAAAAACTGAATCATAAAATATTTAGAATTATATCGGAAGTTGCTGATGAAATGGAACTTGAAACCTACGTTATTGGTGGGTTTGTTCGCGATGTATTGTTAAAGCGTCCTTCGAAAGATATTGATATTGTAACGGTTGGCAGCGGAATTGAGTTGGCAAGGAATGTTTCTAAAAAGCTTCGTCCAAGTCCTCGAGTGAGTGTTTTTAAGAATTTTGGCACCGCTATGTTAAAATACAAAGACCTCGAAGTTGAATTTGTTGGTGCAAGAAAAGAGTCGTATAAAAGAGACTCGCGAAAGCCCATTGTCGAAGACGGAACACTCGAAGACGATCAGAACAGGCGCGATTTTACAATTAACGCAATGGCTTTACAATTGAATAAAGTAAATTTTGGCAAACTAATCGACCCGTTTCACGGGCTCGACGATTTGGACGATTTAATTATACGAACTCCCCTCGACCCCGATATTACATTCTCCGACGATCCGTTACGGATTATGCGGGCAATCCGTTTTTCAACCCAGCTTGGGTTTGATATTGAAGCTGCAACCTACGACTCAATTGTTAAAAACAGGGAACGAATTAGAATAATTTCGGCTGAAAGAATTATCGATGAGCTGAATAAGATTATGATGGCCGAAAAACCTTCGATAGGTTTTAAGCTTTTGGAAGAGACCGGCTTGTTGGCAATTATTTTTCCTGAATTGCAACAACTAAAAGGTGTTGAACGGGTAAATGGAATTGGGCACAAAGACAATTTCTATCATACTCTCGAGGTTCTCGACCGCATTGTTCCGAACACCAATAATTTGTGGCTGCGTTGGGCCGCACTTTTACACGACATTGCAAAACCGGCAACCAAAAAGTTTATTCCCGGGCAGGGGTGGACATTTCACGCTCACAATTTTATTGGCGTAAAAATGATTCCAAAAATCTTTCGCCGGATGAAATTACCTTTAAACGAAAAGATGAAATATGTTCAGAAAATGGTTCAGCTGCATATGCGTCCCATTGTGCTTTCTGAAGATGTAGTTACCGACTCGGCTGTGCGCCGATTGTTATTCGAAGCTGCCGACGATATTGATGATTTAATGACACTTTGCGAAGCCGATATTACCTCGAAAAACAGCGAGAAGGTAAAACGGTATATGAAAAATTTTAAAATGGTCAGGCAAAAGTTAAAGGAGATTGAAGAGAAAGATGCCATTCGAAATTTTCAACCACCGGTCGACGGCGAATTAATTATGAAAACTTTTAACATGAAACCGTGTCGCGAAGTAGGATTAATTAAAGATGCGATTAAAGATGCCATTCTCGACGGGGAAATTCATAACGATTACAACGAAGCGTATGAATATATGTTAAAAAAAGCGGCTGAACTTGGACTTGAAAAGCCTGCTTAATTTGTCGATTCTAAACGAAGTAGAATTGGCAGGTGGTCGCTAAATCCTCCTTTATACGAATAGCCAAAATAGGTGCGGTTCGGTTTTCTACCTCCATATTTTTCATCTTTAACAAATAAAAACGGATAACTTACAACTTCGGCATTTTCGAGTTTTGTTGTTATCCCTTTTTTTGCATTTAGCAGAGCTCCCGAAACAATTATCTGGTCGAATACCGACCACTGCGATTGATATTTTAATGTGCCGTGTCCATTTTTTAGCCAGTTAAATGATAAATTATACAGCTCGTTATTTTTTGCAATCGTATTTAACTCTTTCGCTTTTAAAAAAGCAGATATGCTTTCGTCGCCCGGTTGGTCGTTAAAGTCGCCCATTATAATAATTTTTGGCGTGCTGTTTTGTTTGGCTATTTCGGTTACTTTTTGTAGCAGAAGTTTTGCCGCGGCAATGCGCAGTGGTTGTGTATTTAAAAGCCCCGAATAACGCGATGGCCAGTGATTAATAAAAAAATGGATGGTGTCTGTTTCATTTACTACTCCCGAAACATATAATATTTCCCTTGTTTTCAGAATTGAATTGTTTTTGTCTTTTAATGGGTAGTAGTTGTATTTAACAGGAGTAAACTGTTTCGAATTATAAAGAAATGCCACATCTATTCCCCGGTGGTCGGGCGACTCTTTATGAATTATTTTGTATCCGACCGATTTTAGCGGAGTAGTAGATAGAAGTTGTTTCAAAACCGCTTTATTTTCTATTTCGCACAAGGCAACAACAACCGGCAAATCCCATCCCGACGCGCTCAGAATTACTTTCGAAATATGAGAAAGTTTACTGTTTAACCTTTTGTTTGTCCAGTGCCGAACACCTTCAGGAGTAAACTCATTGTCCTCGGTAAGCGGATTGTCTTTTGTGTCGAACAGATTCTCAACATTATAAAAGAGAATTGAAAAACCGGTGTTGTTTTCTTGAGAAAAAGATGGAAATGAGAAGAAAAAAAGCAGTATTATCAGAGTTGCTTTACTCTTCATCTTTCTCTTCAATACGTTCGAATGCTCCCAAATCTGGGCCATCATCGGCAGTTCTGTCTTTGTTTAACAGGTCGGTTGGAAATTGCAGTCCATACTCGGGCTTGCCAAAATCTTTGGCCGGCGAGAGGGTGTCGAGTGCATAATTATACTCTTCATACGGGTCGATAAAAAGCGGGTCGGCATCGTTGCCTTTTAACACATTTATATAATGGTCTTTATTTGAAGTATTAAATGTGTCGGGAACCTGAATGATGCAATGGTCGAACAGAAAATTAAATGTGTTTTCGTTGTTGTTTCCCAGTTCTATTTCCTGAGATATATTGCCATAAATTATACTGTTTCCAAACGTTGCTTTTTCTAAATCGCCAACATAACTTGTTTTCGACCCATCTTCGCCGGGAACAATTAAAACATTCGAAATAACTACCGACGAAGTTGATCGCGGACGACTGGAATAATTCCCCCAGTAGTTGGCAACTGTTGTGTGGTAAAATTCGTACTCGCCACCTATTAACAGGGCAACAGTGTAAAACCCACAATTCGCAAAAAGGTCGTTGTAGCCATATATTTTCGATTTCAGCGCAAATAATCCTGCATACGCCATATTCTCTATTCGCGAGTTTGTAAACCGTACCGAAGCGTATCCCTCGTTTTCAATATTACCCACTTGTAACCCAATATTTGCATTCTTTATGGTGCAAAAGTTGAATAAATTATCGTGACTTCCTGAGTATAAAATAATCCCATTCCACTGGTCGGGAATGTTTTTATATCCATCTTCGAGCCGGTCGGACAAGAATGTTATTTGCTGTGCAAAGCTACCGTCAGCAATTATTTTCCCTTTAACATAAAGCCCGGCATCTTTATGGAAAAATATTTTAGTTCCCGGTTCTATGGTCAATACTGCTGAACTGTCGACAAAAGCATAATCGTACACCAAATAAGGTTTTTCAGAAGTCCAGGTTGTCGTCTCAAGTTTTTCTCCTTTTATTAGTTTAAAATCTTGGCCGTATGCAATTAGTTTAATATCCTGAATGTTTGAATTGGTGGTAAATTTAATGGAGTCTTGCACAACCATTGGCAGGTTCTGCCCGTTGGGGTCGATGGTAACTTCAACAAAAATATAAATGCTGTCGCGTGCCGGAACTTCAATGTTTGCTATTGTGTTGGCCACTTCGCCGTTTATGTTTAGCCTGAAACTCGAAAAATCGCCGCCACCTAAACTAATGTCCGAAATAATAATGCTTTCGTCGTATGGGTTTTGAACTGTAAAGCGTTGAGTTGTAGAACCGATGGTGGTGAAGATGGTGTCGAAAGTGATTGTGTCGGCAGAAAAAATAAGCTGTGCATCGGGCGAAGTCATATAACCATCATCCTCACACGAAAATAATGTGAAAGATAACGCCACTACTACCAATATTTGAAGTAGATATTTAATCAATTTCGACTAAGGTTTATATTATTTAACGCGCTTATTAACTCCTTATTGCCAAATTTTTTGAAATTAATTTCAACAATATTATGAC
>WGCT01000468.1 GCA_015493625.1 Draconibacterium sp.
GGAGATGTGTATAAGAGACAGAAAAAGGGGGGATATATTTTTTTTAGCTGAAGAGTGCTTTAATTTTTGCTTTTACTTCATCTTCGTCGGGGTCAATGTCGAAAACAATTTCCGGTTTCAGATAAAAAAGTTCGTTTTCGGCTTTAAACCTTGCTTCGCCACCGCCGGTAATATTCAACATTACAATAGCATCTTTTTCAACTTTACCTGCTTTAACCGCATCTATTAAAGTTGCTGTTGCCACAGCTGCTGCAGGGTGAATATCAATTCCTTCGGTTTCTTCGAAAAGAATACCTGCCTGACGAGCTTCGTCGTTTGTTGCTCGTAACACCTCGCCATTCGAATCTTTCAGTGCGTCATATAATCCACCTGCAATTGGGTAGGGTGGTTTCCGGTTCGAGAGAACTTTTGCATCCATTATTTCAACTTGTTTGCGAGCTTCGTTATTATCGAGCGGCAACATCTCTCTCGAATCAAGTTTCCATGCATCGTGAATTGGCGTAAAAGGTAAATTTTGGGCAACCATCAATTTCATTTTTTTGTTACCGAATCGTCCGTCTTCAATAAAACGGAGGTTTGCTTCCCAGGCAGCAACAGCACCGGTTCCACTTCCTACTGCTTGAAAATAGTAATCGGGAATTTCGCCAATTTTTGTTGTTGCCGAAAGCATTGTTGTTCCCATTCCATCGCGGCGGGCAACATTTTTTGCGCCTCCTTCGGCAACAAAACCGTCCATTGCTGCAATAATATTCGACAGGTGAATGGCATCGAAATAATCGCTTCCCGAGCGACTGCTTACCAGTTTAACACAGCTGTTTAACGGAGCATCGAACCAAAGTGCGCTTAAATTATCTTCGGGAACGCAAATGAGTAACGGTATAGTATTGTCGGAACAAACCTGAGCAAAGGCACGCGACGTATTTCCGGCCGAGGCAACAACTAAAATTTTGTTCATCTCCGGAGTCATTCGTCCGCATACCGAGTACGATTCGGTTTCTTTAAACGAGCAGGTTTTCATGGCAATTCCTTTTTCGGGCCAGTAACCGCTAAAAGTTATCCAAAGATTTTTTAATCCAAGCTCGGCGGCCAACCCTGTACTTTTATAGGTAATTGGTGCCGACGAACCTTTTAATGTTCGTCCAATGGGCAACCAGTCGGCAAATTTGTACAATCCCCACGAGTCGTCTTTTACTTCAATCTGACGTTTTTGATAAATGGCACGTATTAACGTTGGTGCAGTTTCGCCCGGAGCATCCAGCATCCAGCCTTTATCCTCAAACTCTTTCCCGGTTTTTACCGATTGTAATTTATATTTCGTAGGTGAAAAATTGTTGCTCATTCCATTCTGTTTTTAATTGATTCACAAAAATAGAAATTGAGAGCAGACTTTAACAACCAAAAGAAAATAATTTCGGGTAAACTACAATAAATTAAATGCATTGTTCTCTCATCAATCATTTAAAAATAAATATATCTTTGTTGCTTTAACGAACAGATATTTATTTCGATGAGCAAAAATCTTGTAATTATACCAACATACAACGAAAAAGAGAATGTTGAGAAGATGATTCGCAAAGTGTTTTCGTTGGAAACACCTTTTGAGCTTTTAATTATTGAGGACAATTCGCCCGATGGAACAGCAAAAATTGTAAAATCGTTGCAGAAAGAATTTCCTGAAAGACTTCATATTCACGAAAGAAAAGGTAAACTGGGGCTTGGAACAGCTTACATTGCAGGATTTGAGTGGGCATTGAAACGTGATTATGAATATATTTTTGAAATGGATTGCGATTTCTCGCATAACCCCGACGACCTCGAAAAGCTTTATAAAGCAGCACTCGAAGGAGCCGATGTTGCCATTGGGTCGCGATATATTTCGGGAATTAATGTGGTAAACTGGCCACTGGGCAGAGTGTTGATGTCGTATTTTGCATCGGTGTATGTTCGCACAATTACCGGAATGAAAGTGATGGATACAACAGCCGGATTTAAATGTTACAGACGAAAAGTGTTGGAAACCATTGACTTCTGTGAGATTAAACTGGTGGGATATGGATTTCAGGTGGAGATGAAATTTACCGCTTATAAATTTGGATTTAATATTGTTGAAGTGCCCATTGTATTTGTCGATCGGCAAGAAGGAACATCGAAAATGAGTGGCGGAATTTTTAATGAAGCGCTGTGGGGCGTTTTAAAAATGAAAATACGCAGCTGGTCGCGGAAATATGAAATGCCGGAATAATTTTGGCTTCTTTCTGAATAAACTATTTAATAAATTTATAGGCTGCAATTGCAGCCTTTTTTTGTTTCGTTTTTAAAAATGAACTTTTATATTCTCAAACTGGTTAACTTTGTATAAAATGGAAATTATGAAAACGCTGATAAAAAACGCTACTATTATAAACGAAGGATTAAAATTTGCCGGAAGCGTACTGATTAATAACGAAAAAATTGAGAAAGTATTTCCACATATTATGCCTTCCGATTTCGATTACAATAACATTGAAATTATTGATGCAACAGGATTGGTTTTAATTCCGGGCGTTATCGACGATCAGGTTCATTTCAGAGAACCCGGACTTACGTATAAAGGCGAAATTGCCACCGAAAGCCGTGCAGCGGTAGCCGGTGGCGTAACCACTTTTATGGAAATGCCAAATACAAATCCGCAGGCTGTTACTCAGGAGTTACTTCAACAAAAATACAATAGGGCAGCAGAAGTTTCGGCGGCAAATTATTCGTTTTATATGGGTGCTACAAATACCAATTTAGATGAGGTGTTAAAAACCAATCCTGCGGAAGTGTGTGGCATTAAGGTATTTATGGGCTCGTCGACCGGAAATATGTTGGTTGACGACGAAGCCGTTTTGTCAGAAATTTTTAGAAATGCACCAACGTTGGTTGCCACGCATTGCGAAGATGAACAGACAATTAAAAGAGATACCGAAATTGCCCGTAAAAGGTATGGCGAAAATGTTCCTATTACGCAACACGCTTACATTCGAAGTGCCGAAGCGTGTTACATTTCATCGTCGAAAGCAGTTTCGCTGGCTTCGAAATTCGATACGCGACTGCACATTTTACACCTTTCAACCGAAAAAGAGATGGCCCTTTTTTCGCCCGGGAAACCCAGCGAGAAAAATATTACAGCCGAAGTTTGTGTGCATCATCTGTGGTTCGACGAGAGTGATTATGAAAAACACGGCACACGTATAAAATGGAATCCATCGATTAAAACTGAAAAAGATAAAATTGCTCTTTGGGAAGCGCTGCTATCCGATAAAATTGATGTAATAGCTACCGACCACGCTCCGCACACGCACGACGAAAAAAACAATACCTATTTTAAAGCTCCTTCCGGTGGCCCGCTTGTTCAGCACTCGCTGGTTGCCATGTTAGAAATGAGTAAACGCGGATTTATTACTCCCGAAAAAGTGATTCAAAAAATGTGTCATGCTCCGGCCGACTTGTTCAGAGTTGAGAAGCGGGGTTACATTCGCGAAGGTTATTTTGCCGATTTGGTTTTAATCGACCCAAATAATAGCTGGGTAGTTTCGCCCGAAAATATTCTTTATAAATGTGGCTGGTCGCCTTTCGAAGGAACCGAATTCTCGCATAAAATAGTTTCAACTTTTGTTAATGGCACACTTGTTTATAACGATAACAGAATTATGAAAGTTGAAAATTCACAAAGAATTTCATTTTCATTATAAAAAATTTGACAAATTCTAAATATTGAATTACCTTTTAGGGTCAAAAAAAAATTCAATATTATGTTTAAAAACTTATCTGTTGCAGTAATCGCATGCGTTATTGCCACTGTATCGGTGGCTCAGGAAATTCCATTGCAAAATGTATATACAAAATCGGGAGAAACCAGCGAGTTCGACCATATTAGTCAAATAACAGTTTATTCGTACACCTATACCTCTGCAACCGATTCAACGTTTACCCAAAAAGAAGTTTCAACCTTCGACAATCAAGGGAATAAAACCGGGAACTACACGTGTATGTGGGATTCGTACTATAACACGTATTTAAATGATGAAAAAGAGGAGTTTGTTTACGATGCAAGCGGAAACAATATCGAATATCAGTATTGGTACGGAGAAGGTTCTGAATGGATAAAGAATTCGTTGACAAAGAATAAATTCGACATGAATAATAATGAAACTCAGTCGATTGTTTTTAGTTATAATCCGGATACTAAGAACTGGGATACAATTTCAATACAACGAAACGAATACAATGCTGCAGGAATGATTGTTGCTAAATACGATTCGACCAAACACCCTTACAATACACCACCCTGGGAAATTAAACGAACAACACATTCTTACGATGAGAATAATAACGACACAACTATTGTAAACAGCCAATGGTACGAAAGTATTCACGATTGGGGCAATAAATATATCACTTTGAATACATTCGATTCGGAAAACCGATTAATTGAAACAAACGAAACAGACGGTGTTCACAACGGAAACAAAAATACGTATAGCTATAACACCGAGGGATATTTAGATACTGTGAAATTGTTTCGCGCCTTTCAAAATGGAGGAAGCATTACATGGAAATTATGGACAAGAGTAGAATACTCGTACACTCCCGAGCATTGGATTTCGAAAGTTTCAATTTGGGCTTATAACCAACAAAAGGAGGAGTTGGAAATTACTCGTCAAAAACTAACAAGTTACAATGCCAATGGCGATAAACTTGAAGTTGTTACAAAACTCAATTCTCAATATACCGATTTAATAAATAGCGAAAAAACAGTTTACGAATACGACGATGCCTATAATTTAATTAAGGAGGAGTATTTTCAGTGGTTTGACAACATTAAAACATGGAAAAAATCAAAAACAACAACAAGCATTTATGTCGATGGAGTTTTAAGAGCAAAGCAGCGTTTTGCTCCAAACTACGGTAATCATTACTATTCTTGTGATTTTTACTACTACAACAACGAAGTTAAAACTTATACTCCGGTTCGTACTATCGATAATACTGAACTGTTTCCAAATCCGGCGCATTCAGAAATTACAATTCAAAATCCTGAATTAAAATACAATCTGGTTTCAATCATTTCAACATCAGGAAAACTTGTGCTTCAAAAAACACTATCGGCAACAACCACAACCATTTCTGTTTCGGGACTAAACAATGGTGCTTATATTGCTGTATTACAGGGAAATACCAACACTAAAACATTTAAAATAATTAAACAATAAATCTGTTCTTTTTTGAATAAGGAATTTAAGCAGATTTTTTTGATTTACGATTCCGTTTTTTGTCACCTATAATTCAATAACTTTTCTTTATTTTGTGTTTGAATCAGAAAAAGATTAAACATTTATAACTATGTACGGACAAATAAAAGACGATCTGCAAAAAACGCTCGAAGAGCTAAAAGAACAAGGTTTATATAAAAGCGAGCGAATAATTACTACCTCTCAAAGTTCTGAAATTTCGGTTTCAACCGGAGAGACTGTTTTAAATTTCTGTGCCAACAATTACCTCGGACTTGCCAACAATAAAGAGGTAATTAAAGCTGCTCAGGATATTATGAACGACTGGGGCTTTGGTCTTTCGTCGGTACGATTTATCTGTGGTACACAGCAAATTCATAAAGAGCTCGAAGAGAAAGTTTCGGAATTTTTAGGAACCGAAGACACCATTTTATATGTGGCGGCTTTCGATGCCAACGGAGGAGTTTTTGAACCACTACTTGGTCCCGACTCGGCTATTATTTCCGACGAGTTAAACCATGCATCAATTATCGACGGGGTACGTTTGTGCAAAGCACAACGGTTTCGTTACAAACATTCCGATATGGACGAGTTGGAGCAGTGTTTAAAAGATGCTGCCAACAACAAATATAAGATTATTGTAACCGATGGCGTTTTCTCGATGGATGGCGATATTGCCAATCTTCCCGGAATTGTGGAGCTAGCCGAAAAGTACGACGCAATGGTAATGGTTGACGATTCGCACGCAACCGGATACATTGGGCCAACCGGACGCGGAACAGCTGAACATTACGGATTACTTGGAAAAATAGACATTATAACCACCACATTCGGTAAAGCAATGGGTGGTGGAAACGGTGGTTGCACGTCGGGCAAAAAAGAAATTATTGATATGTTGCGCCAACGTTCGCGCCCATACCTTTTCTCCAATACGCTGGCTCCGGCAACTGTTGGAGCTACACTTAAAGTAATCGATTTGCTTTCGGACAGCAGCGAGCTACCCGCAAAAACAAAATCGAATGCCAATTATTTCCGTAAAAAAATGGAAGCAGCCGGGTTCGACCTTGTAAAAGGCGATACCGCAATTGTTCCGGTAATGATTTACGACGAACCGCTCGCCATAAAATTTGCCGACGAATTGCTAAAAGAAGGAGTGTATGTTATTGGGTTCTGTTTTCCGGTGGTACCACGTGGAAAAGCACGAATCAGAGTTCAGCTTTCGGCAGCCCATTCCACCACACAAATCGATGCAGCTGTAAACGCTTTTATTAAAGTGGGGAAAGAGTTGGGAATTATTTGATACAACTCGTTTCATTTAGCTTTTCGGGGATTGAGCGAAGTTATTTTTGTTCACAGCAAAGCGAAGAATTGCGTTGTAACAGGTTACCACAATGTTTTTCGATGAAGCTGTGGGCAAAAAGAATAAGCATAATTCCGATGTATATCGGGAGAAAAGCTATGTGATTTGAAATAAACAGTCTGTTGCCGTTTTTATTCTACTTTTCAATTTTCTTTCCTGTTTTATCGATATAAAACCACTGCAAACTTTCCCATTTACGATGTTCGCCACTTAAAACCGTTTTGCAACGAAAAGAGACTTTTGCTCTGCCGTCTTTAAACGGGAATGCACAATGAAACTGAGGTTTTATAACAACTTCTCCCATTTTATTTGCGTACCCAATTTTGGCGTTCTTTATAATCCGGAACAGCCCGTCTGATAAATAATCCGGGCCGTTTTCGAACCAATAAACACGAAACAGTTCCCGGTCGTTTTTATCGATAGCAACACATTTCCCATCTTTTTTCAGAACAATGGCAAAATCTTTTAACGTGTCGGTGTAGCAATAATAATACTTACCTAAAGCAATTACTGTATCTCCCGAGCTGTTTACGTACCCACACTCAACGCCAACTTCATCGAAATCGCTTTTAAAAACTTTGTATAAAAAGTCTTTCTTTTTTTGTTGGCCACAACCAAATGTCAAAAGAATTGTGACTAATGTTGCGAGTTGAAGATAATGTTTCATCGGCTCCCGATGTTGCCTGTAAAAAATGTAGTAAAATACTGAAAAATAAAAAGTTACTGGATTTTCCGTATTAATGCAAGTGCTGTATCGTGTTTAGCTTTTTTTACTTTCGAAGAAAACTCTTTCGAAGTGAGTGCTTCAATTTTTAAGGTTACCTCGCCAATTTTCCCATCTACTTTAAACGTTGCAATTACAATTCGTTTGCCGTTTCTGTTTTTTTCGACTTTATAGACAGGATTAATTTTCGATTCTTTAATTTTTTTCAGATTAACAAAATCGACGGTAAAAAAGCCCTCTTTTTCGTGAAAAAGATAGCTCTGTTTTTTTGTGTTGAATCCCGACTTTATGCTTTCATCGAATTTATCTGCTCCGCGTGCAAGCTTCCCTTTTTGTTGAGGTAATGTAATAAGTATCCGGTAAATTCCTTTGTCGAGATGCCCAAATGTAACAGTTCCACTATTTCCTGTCTGTTGAAAAGCAATTGGCTCTTCATCCGGTTCTTGTTCAACAAAAACTTCGGCACCCGGAACAGGCTCGCCGGCAAATACAACTGAACCCGAAAAAACTATCAGGAGAAATAAATAAATAATCCGTTTCATAATCTGTTAATTTTAAAGTGTATTCAAA
>WGCT01000469.1 GCA_015493625.1 Draconibacterium sp.
GCTTGCATACCGCTTAATTCGGGCCTGCTAAAAATTTACCGAACCACTATAAACTCAAACTATCTCTTATTCAATTTCTTCTAAATTATAAGGAGTTTCCTGATATACATAATAATTTAACCAGTTGGCAAACAACAGATTTGCAGTTGAACGCCAGCGCATTACAGGTTTATTATCCGGATTATTCTGAGGATAATAGTTTTTGGGAATTTCAACAGGCAGGTTTTTCGCTTTATCGCGTTTGTATTCGCTATCGAGAGTATGGCGTGCATACTCGGCATGACCCGTAATAAAAAGCTGCCGGCCATTTTTAGCTTTTACCATAGTAACGCCTGCATTGGCAGAAGTTGCAATAATTTCGAGCGCATCAACTTTATTTAAATCCGCTTCTCTTATTTCGGTATGGCGAGAGTGTGGCACATAAAATACATCGTCGAAACCTCTGAAAATGGGTAGCTTTGGATTCGACAATTTATGTTCGAACACACCAAACATTTTTTTATTGAGTTGATATTTTGGCACCTTATAATAGTGGTACAGAGCCGCCTGTGCTGCCCAACAAATAAACAGTGTTGAAGTTACATTATGCTCTGCCCAATTTAAAATCTGTTTTAGCTCTTCCCAGTAGCTTACCTCGCTATACTCCAGTTTTTCAACCGGAGCACCGGTAATTATCATTCCATCGTATTTGTTGTTTTTTAACTCATCAACCGTTCGGTAAAAAGCTGTCATATGTTCCACCGGCGTATTTTTCGGCGTGTGACTCTTTATTTTCAGAAAATCGATTTCAATTTGTAACGGTGAATTCGACAACAACCGTAACAAATCGGTTTCGGTTGTAATTTTTAGCGGCATTAAATTAAGAATTACAATTTTTAGCGGACGAATATCCTGATGCGATGCCTGCGTTTTATTCATCACAAAAATATTTTCGTTGCGAAGCAGTTTTACTGCCGGTAATTTATCCGGGATATTTAATGGCATAATTTTAAATCATAAATCCTCTCCAACCTCCCCCAATGGGGAGGACAGAAAGAAACGGATTAATAAAATTTAATAATATAAAATTCAATCATTGGGCAAAATTTATTCATAGAGAGCAAACATATGAAGCCTCTTTTTATACTTTCTCAAGTGCCTGTTCGAAATCAGCAATAATATCGTCGATATGTTCGAGCCCCACACTTACACGCAACAATGTTGGAAATACTCCGGCTGCAATTTGTGCTTCGTCCGACATTTGCTGATGTGTTGTTGCCGCAGGTTGAATAATAAGTGTTTTAGCATCGCCAACATTGGCCAAATGACTCACCAGTTTTAAATTGTTTACCACCCGGTTTGCCGACTCTTTATTGCCCGCAACATTAAACGACAGTACTCCTCCCGCGCCTTTGGGAAGATACTTTTTTGCATTCTCGAACGACGGACTGCTCTCAAGGCCGGGATAATTTACGCTCTCAACTTTTTTATGTTTCTCTAACCATTTTGCCAGTGCCAGTGTATTTTCAACATGCCTCTCCATACGAATAGAAAGTGTCTCTAATCCTTGAATTAACAAAAACGAATTAAACGGACTAATTGCCGCACCATAATCGCGCAACCCCTCAACACGTGCTTTTGTAATAAAAGCAATATTCCCAAAAGAACTATCGAAATTAAAAATATCCCAATATTTTAATCCATGATATCCTTCGGAAGGTTCGGTAAAACCAAGGAATTTTCCATTGCCCCAGTTGTATGTTCCTGCATCGATAATTACACCGCCAATCGTTGTCCCGTGTCCGCCAATCCATTTTGTTGCCGACTCGACAACAATATCGGCACCGTGTTCAATGGGGCGAAAAAGATAACCACCGCCGCCAAAGGTATTATCAACAATAAACGGAATATCGTATTTTTTGGCAAGTTCCGAAATGGCATCAAAATCGGGAACATTAAATCCGGGATTGCCTATTGTTTCGAGATAAATGGCTTTGGTTTTTTCGTCGATTAACTTTTCGAACGAAGCAACATTTAAATCGGCGGCAAAACGTGCTTCAATACCAAGTCGCTTAAACGACACTTTCAACTGATTGTAGGTACCTCCATATAAAAATGGCGAAGCCACAACGTTGTCTCCCATATCGAGAATAGTATTGAATGCAAGAAACTGAGCCGCGTGCCCCGAGGCAACTGCCAATGCTCCTACTCCACCTTCGAGTGCTGCAATACGCTGTTCAAAAACATCGGAGGTTGGGTTCATAATTCGTGTATAAATATTGCCAAACTCTTTTAATGCAAACAGGTTGGCTGCGTGGTCGGCATTGTTAAAAACATACGAAGAAGTTTGGTA
>WGCT01000470.1 GCA_015493625.1 Draconibacterium sp.
TTACAGTGCAAATGCAAGCATTGTTTTAGATAAAAAAGATAGTGCGATGGTGATTCCCGAAGGGCTTTTAAAATTTGAAAACGACTCGTCGTTTGTTGAGGTAAATTCAGGTACAACAGAAGAGCCGAATTACGAAAAACGATTTGTTAAAACAGGCCTCTCCGATGGAATTAATATTGAAATTACCGACGGATTACAACTCGACGATAAAATAAAAGGAGAAATAATTAATCAGAAAAAGACAAAAGATAGCGAGTCTGACAATTAAAAACTCGGCTTAATCGTTTTACTTCGATTTAAAATAAAACAAAATGAGACATTTTTTAATTTTAATTTTTTCAATCGTTTTTATTGGCACCGCAAATTTAGGCGTTGCACAAAATACGTGGTCGTTGCAACAGTGTATCGACTATGCAATTGAAAACAACATTCAAATAAAACAGCAGTCGCTTGCTACTCAGTATGGCGAAAATCAGGTGCGGCAGGCCAAATCGAACCGGCTCCCCAATTTAAATGCTTCGTTCTCTAACGATTACAGTTTTGGGCGGTCGCTAACCTACCTGAACACCTACAAAAATGTAAATTCAGCATCGGTTTCAGGTTCGTTGGCTACCAACTTTACGCTCTTTAACGGCATAACTTTAACCAATACAATTAAGCAACGCGAGCTCGATTTGCAGGCCACTATTCAGGATTTACAGAAAGCCAAAGACGATATTATGCTCTCCATTTCGGCCAGTTATCTCGAAATTCTTTTTGCCGAAGAACTTGTAACGGTTACCGAAGCACAAATAGAGATGACTCAGCAGCAGTTAGACCGAACAAAAGAGCTTGTTAATGCCGGAAGTCTGGCAAAAGGAGCACTACTCGAAATTGAGGCGCAAAAAGCGAAAGAGGAGTTGCAGCTTGTAAACGACGAAAACCGTGTAAAATTAGGATATCTGGCACTTTACCAGTTGCTTGAGCTGCCCATTTCGGAAAGTTTTAAAATTGAGAAACCAACACTGCCCGAGGTAAAAGCAAATGTTTCGCTGTCGAATTCAATCGATGTTTTTAACTCGGCAATTGAAGTGAGACCCGAAATTAAAGCGGCACAGTTACGCGTGAAAAGTGCATTAAAACAGCTGGATATTGCCAAAGGATACCGGTATCCGAATTTGTCGTTGGGTGCCAACTACTACAACCTGTACAACAACAAATATTCCGATATTAAAGGCGACAAAATTAATTTTAAAGAGCAGATAAAAAATAATGGTCGTGCAGGTATCGGGCTTTCATTACGAATCCCGATTTTTAATCGGAATCAGGTGAATGTGGGAATTTCGAATGCAACGTTGCAAATCTCCGATTATGAGTACCGTTTGCAAACGGTAAGAAATACCTTGAGGAAAGATATTGAACAGGCCTATACAAATGCGCTGGCATCGTTTAATCGCTACATATCAACCAAAAAAGCAGTAAGTTCAATGGAGGAAGCTTTTCGTTACACCGAAGAAAAATTTAATGTAGGAATGGTAAACTCGGTTGATTACAACATTAGTAAAAACAATCTTACCGCAGCTAAATCGAATTTGTTGCAAGCGAAATACGAGTATATTTTCCGCACCAAAATTCTCGATTTTTATAATGGAATTCCGATTGAATTGTAGGAAAAACGGTTTTTTCTCGGGTTTGAATATCAGGAAAACAGGTTACTTTTTTTCAAAGTTTTCTGTACATTTGCGCCCTGAAGTTAAGTATTAATAACAAGCAGGTTCCATCACCCTGCGATAAAAAATTAAAAAAATGAATAACGAAATTCTATGGCTGGCCATGCTGCTGGCAAATTTTCTACTTATTATTTTAGCGTATAAACTGTTTGGCAAATGGGGACTGATTATGTGGATTCCCATTTCGGTAATAGTTGCCAATATTCAGGTAATTCAAACGGTTGAGTTATTTGGCCTGGTGGCAACTCTTGGTAATATTGTTTATGCATCATCGTTTTTAGTTACCGATATTCTTTCGGAAAATTACGGGAAGGAGGAGGCAAAAAAAGCGGTTTGGATAGGCTTTTTCTGTTTTATTTCCATGACCCTCTTAATGAATCTTGCACTTGCTTTTCTTCCGCTTGCCGGCGACGAGTTTGCTGCAACGGCCCATTCGGCAACAAGTACAATTTTTAGTTTAATGCCGCGCATTGCAATTGCCAGCCTGGCTGCCTATTTCCTTTCGCAGCGCCACGATGTGTGGGCTTTTCATTTCTGGAAAAACAGGTTCCCTAAAAATAGCCAGCTTTGGTTGCGCAACAACCTTAGTACAATGGTTTCGCAACTAATTGACAGTGTTGTTTTTGTTTTAATTGCCTTTTGGGGTGTTTTCGAAACCTCGGTTTTAACTGAGATATTTATAACAACTTACCTGTTGAAATTTGTTGTTGCTGCCGCCGATACTCCGTTTGTTTATTGGGGCAAACGAATTTTTAAAACCGGAAGATTCTGGATGGAATAATCGAATAGTATTGATTGTTAGACACAATCCACAAGACGAAATTTTAAGAGTTGAATATCAGACGATTAGTGTTATTTGTGTTATTTTAAATCAATTTAAATTCTTGTGGCGAATAAATAGCAAGGCTATTGTGAAGAAATGATAAAAAACCTTATTCTTACCTTTTAAAGCTTAGTAGTAAATTGTTGCTAACAAGTTGCATTAAACCTAATTAGGGCTTGCCGAAAAATCAGCAGGCCCTAATTAACTTCTTTAAAATAGCTGTCGAAAACAGTACAAAGTTGTTTGCCAAATAAAATCCAGTTGCCCGACAGAGGGTCTTTTATTTCGCTGTTCATTTTATGTACATTCAGTTCGAGAACTACAGCTTCAATACCAAACTGAACCATTAATCCTTCGTCGAAAGTGGTCGATTTTGGGCCGGAAATTGCCAAAGGATTGTCTTTAAAATCCGATTTGGTTCGTAACAACTCCTCAAAAAATTTCATGTTTTTCATATATTTTTCTCTCCCTTTTGTGTCGGCAGCAAGAATTAACGCGCCACTTGAATCGTTATGGAAATCGATTGCCAAATCGGGTTTTTGTCCTTTTTTAATTTGTTGAGCGAGCCACTGTTCCATTACATAATTTTCGGGAGCCAGTTTTGGGTCGGCAAGTTTGTTCAGCCCCCGGTTTAAATCTACTCCGTGCATATTAAATCGAGTCTTTCCGTTTGCCACCCCATCAATATTTGCCATTGGTAGAATATAAACAACAAAGTTTTCGAGGTATTTTTTCGACTCGTCGCTACCGTTTAACAACTGCTCAACTATTCCTTCAACGGCCCAGTTTCCACCCGGTTCCCAAGGGTGTACCCGCGCACGAATAAAAATCCGGTGTGGTGCATTTTCAGTTCCAATTTGTATAATTTTAATGTCGCGTCCTTGAACCGATTTTCCAATGGTAGAAATTTTTACCCGACTGTTGCCGGAAATACGTTTTAGCATCTTATTCAAATTTGTAACCCCGTATGGCTCAACGCTGGCAACAAAAAGCGAATCGGTTTCCATATGAACGGTAAATTTAGAACGGTTTCCATTTAGCATCTCCGTTGGAATATGTTTCCATTTTTTTCCGTCGGTTGAAACAACGCACGATGTAATATCCCGATTTTTAAAATAAATCCTTCCATTGTAAATGTTATCGAAATTTCTCAGAATAAAAGTAATATCCGAGTTGGGTTTCGCTTCCACCTTAAAGTGCCAGTGTTCGTTTGCACGGTTAAACGTTTTGCGCTCGTGGTCGTATTGTTGCGAGATGTAAACAATTCCGTCGGGGCCAAGTTCCCAGTTAAAATGCGAGGCATTGTCAAACGAATTATCGATATAAATAAGCGGTGTTTTTTCTTTATAGTTTTCCCATGCCAAATCGTTTGTGCGAACCATTGTTAGAGGTGCCGGAAATATGCTGTTAAATACGTGCATTTGGTACGGCTCCTCAATAACAACATCGCTTTCGTCAATCTCCCCGTTTTTATCCTGAACTTTACTGAGGTCGAAACCCAGATGTTTTGCCATAAACGGGTACATCGCTTTTCGTTTCGAGAGGCCGTAATCGTGAACTTCGTTTGGGAAATGCGCGTTTTCTACAAAGTTGGCTTTCCCGTAAAGTTTATAAACATTCTGAATGTATGGGAATTCCACTTTAGGAACATTCTTTGTCCAGTCGTCTCCGTCGGAAATAATAAGCTGTGGACGTGGTGCAGCAAGTGCGGCAATTTCAGCATTGTTGGTTTCGTGATTTGCACTTTTATGAATGGGCATTCCGCTTTCGCAAACGCAGCCACCAAAAAAATCGGCCGAGACCATCACCACCGGAACCGAAACGGCAACACGTTTATCGACGGCAGTAAGCAAGAAACTTTGTGTTCCACCTCCCGAAGCTCCTGTTATTCCAATTCTTTTTGAATCGACCTCGGGGAGCGAGCTTAAAAAATCGACACCTCGAATGCTATTCCACAACTGCTGTTTCAGTGCTTTAGGATGTTTATGAACCCAGCCGGCTTCGCGCATTTCGCCGTAGCCAACCATGTCGTACGACAGTACCACGGCGCCCATTTTTGCCAGCGTGGCACATCGTTTTTGCATATCGGGCCGGTAACGACCATAATTCCCATCGGTATTCCAGTGCCCGTGCGGACAGAGAATAGCAGGAATTTTTCCCTCAATTTTTAATGGTTTATATAAACTTCCGGTAACAAAAACTCCGGGCAAACTTTCGAAAGCAACATTAATAACCGAATAACCTTTATATTCTCTGAAGTTGCGATAAATACGGTTTTCATAACTATGTTCGGGCATTGGAAACAACTCGGCACCTTTTAAAATATTCTCAACAATATTTGCTGCACGCGCTTTCCACTCGGTTAAGTTACTGTAACTGGCGGCAAATCGCTTTAACTGCTCTTTTGCCTCCTCAGGGGTTTGGTAATGCCCCACACAAAGCGTTGAAGAATTTTGAGCTTTACAACCTGTTGTTTCAATAAAAAACAGCAGAACAA
>WGCT01000471.1 GCA_015493625.1 Draconibacterium sp.
ATGTAAATATCACTAAATTAGCTGCCTAAATTAATGTGCGAAACTTGAGTTTAGTATAATAAAACACCTTTCACTCACTGGAAATTACATCCATCGTCTTTCCGAGGTTTCAGCATGATAAAGTAAGTAATTATAAATCTGTTTTGCCATCAATTCATCGATATACGGAATTGTGATTGTTCCTGCCGCATTCATAAGTTTTAAACTTGCCAGAGTTCTTCGTTTCTGAAAAACAGACTGTTTAAATTCAACCGACTGAATTTTAAATAATTTCATCTGTTTCCATTTGTGCGAGATGGCTCCCTGCGACACACGAATTTGTTCGTTATTAATTCTGAAATATCTCTTTTTCAGAATTAAAAAACTGTAGCCCGCGGAAGCTAAAATCCATACTGCCGCAGCTACCCAAAAAAACCAATTTGCATAAAAGAAAGGCACGGCTACAATTGCGGGGATCCATCCCGACAAAATCCATAAACGTCTGAAATAGAAATTATTCGAGAATACTTTTGGTTCGTAAGCAAGCACCTCTTCACCAAACAAATCGGTCTTTAACAGTTTAAGATGCTTGGTTAAACAGCCTGGCGCATCGACCAACTGCGATTTTTTTGTTTGCTTACTAACTGCCTGTTTAAAAACCAGATGATAAATACCGAATATTTTTTTTAACGGGCCGGTTTCCCAGTCTAACTGCTGAACTTTACTGTGCGAAATTATTACTTTTCGTTTGTTAACCAACCCCGATTCAATTCGGTACGTTTCGTTTTTCTTAATCAGTTTAAAATCGAAATATTTAAATAACGTTCTGAAAAGTGAAAACAGAACCGATGCCACAAGAAAGAACAAGATAAAGACAGCTACAATTGTCCATCCCGAATTTGCCATATAATCAACAACTTCATTCGAATATTCCTCGGCTTTATTTTTAAACAAATCGGCAATATTCTGATAAATTTGGTTCCCGAACACTAAAATAATTAGCCCTGTGCGCAAGTGGTTTTCACTAATTCCAATCCGAAGTAAATCGGCAGGCGAAAGTTTTAAAATCACTTTTTCAGGCTCTTCGGGAAGGTCTGCTTTCTCTTCCTGTTCGGCATTTGCTTTGGTTTTTTGCAGTTGCAAGACATTTTGCAGTTCAAGGGCAAACAGTTTATCGAGTGCATGAATTTTTAGCTCTTTCCCCACCGAACCTGCTGTATCTATTTCGAGCGAAACCACATTCAAGAGTTGCTGAAACAGGTTCTGTTTTGTGTTTACACTCTGAATACGGTCGAGTGGAATAGAAAGGATTTTTTTGCGCAAATATCCTTTCTTTAAAATAAACTCATCGTTTTTCAAATAAAAATAGAAGTTAAGGTAGTAGAGAGTTGAATGTGCAACAAGCAAAACAAAAATAGCCAGCCCCGAGAGAATCATAATCATTTCGTTCTCTCGAATCTTTTCATTTAAAAGAAGAGCCAACAGCAAGGGCCAAAATATTTTAACCAATTTTCGGATGCCCTGTACAAAAATAAGAGCCATTCCTTTTATCGACTGCCGTGTGGGTTTCGAAAGGTCGGTTTTACTCATGCCGGCTAATTTTTTCTGACAAGAAGTCTTTTAATTTTCCGGCTGTTTCTTTTGGAAGTCCGGGAATAGACAAGTCGCTGGCACTGCCCCCGGCTGTATAAATTTTAAGCGACGAGAGGTTAAAAATTTTGGCCAGAATTCCCTGACTTACTTCAACATGCTGAATGCGGTTAAACGGCACCGATGTAGATTTAAAGAAAATAAGGCCGCGTTGAAAAGAGATATCGTTTTCGCGTATTAAATATCCTTTTTTTTGAAAACCAAAAAAGATAATGAGTACTGAATAGATAAACAGAAATGCAACGACCGAAAAAATACTACCCACAATTAAGGTGGGCAAATCTTCTTCCAAAAAAACAAAAAACAGTACCGAGGCGGCAATAACAAGTAGCAAAACAAATACAACCCTGATATATAAAATTGTTTTGTATTTTTTATCGAGCAGATTAAAA
>WGCT01000472.1 GCA_015493625.1 Draconibacterium sp.
ATTCAAGTTAATACAATACGCATTCAAATATGAATATATATAAATGATTCTTTTTTGTATATTTACATAATTCTTTTTAAAAAAGTAACATATCTTTATAAGTATTTCTATTTTCTAACAAACAATATTAAATTATCAATCATGAAAAAATTTCTACTATCTGTTTTTTTTGCAGTTGTTGTTTTTAGTACTGCATTTGCACAAGTCCCTGCCTCGTTTAATTACCAGGCGGTAGTACGTAACTCATCGGGCGAAATACTTGCCAATAAAACGGTAAGTTTTCGAATTTCTCTTTTGCAAGGTTCCAAAACCGGAACGGTAGTTTATTCCGAAAAACATAAGGTTACGACCAACGATTTTGGGCTGGTAAACCTACAAATTGGGAAAGGCACAAAAATCTCGGGCAACTTCTCTCCGGCAGGTTGGGGCGATGTAATTTTTACAAAAGTTGAAATTGACCCGGCAGGTGGAGGCTCCTTTTCAGAGTTGGCAAACTCGAAATTGTCGTCGGTTCCCTATGCGTTTAAAGCACAAACCGTTGTTAACGATAAAGTTGACGATGCCGATGCCGACCCTACAAACGAAATTCAAAAGTTAAAGCTGACCGGAACACTGCTTGAACTTTCCGGTGGTGGCGGTTCGGTAACTTTGCCCACTTCAGGTAGCGGTGGTGGCGACAATTGGGGCGCACAAACCGTTAAAACCGATGCTTCGCTCACCGGAAACGGAACTTCGGGCAACCCGTTAAGTGTGGTTGCCGATGGCGATGGCGACGATACAAACGAGTTGCAAACACTTTCAAAAACAGGCAACTCAATCCAACTATCGAATGGTGGGGGAACCGTAACCGATGCAGTTGACGATGCCGATGCAGACCCGGCAAACGAAATCCAATCCCTTTCGCTTTCGGGAAACAATTTGACCATAGAAGGAGGAAATACAGTTACGCTACCGGAAAGTAGCAGTCCGTGGACAGAGACAAGCCTCGAAGTTGCTTACCGGGGAGATAAAACAGTTTTTATTGGAGACGCAGCAGGTGGTAGCAGTTTAAAAACAAAATCAGCTCAGTATTCAAACCCTCCTAAATTCGACATATCAACCGGAGCCCAAACCGGAATTAGAGTTTATAACGAAACAGACGGTTATTATGGAATAAATATTTGGAACGAAGAGGGAACGGCTGCTTATTTTGGAAATAATTCGAGCCTGCCGGTTGCCGTATTCGACAATAACGATACCGGGCTGGCAGCAGAGTTTAGAAATGCAATTAAAATTACCGACGGAAATGAGGGAGCAGGGAAAGTGCTAACTTCCGATGCCAACGGAGTTGCCTCGTGGCAAACACCGGCAAGTGGCGGTAGCAGTTTATGGACCGAAAGTGGAAGTAATATTTACCGAAGTGGTGGAAAGGTTGGTATTGGAACATCATCGCCTTCATTTGCAATAGACATTCAAGCATCCGCTGCAACTTTAAATTTAAAAGCAACTGGTGCAAATGCAATAATTTATCTCGACAAAAAATCTTCAGCAAATCATGCATATCTGCTTCATAGAACAAATGGTGTTAATAAATTTTATGTTGGTCTTTTGGGAGACGACGACTACTGGATAAACTCGGGCTCTTCTGCTACTTTTAAAGGTCTTAAAGTTAAAGCAGATGGTAGTGTAGCTACAAGTGGTAATTTAAGTGTAAACTCAAAATTAGATGCCGACGAGATATTTTGCAACTCAAATTTAGAGGTTGCCGATGAAATTACTGTAGGGAGCATTGCAATCTCAGGAAGCGAAATACAAACAACAAGTACTGGAACAACTAATAATTTATTACCTTTTGCTTACGGAACAATTACAAATACTGGCGGAAAAACAGGCTGCACATCAAATGTAGGTACTGTTAATAAAGTTTCTACCGGTCAATTTGTTGTTTCAATTGCTGGTTTAGGTAGCGATTATACTATTGTTGTTACACCATCCGTTGGTCTCGCTTACTTAACAAGCACTGTCACATACAGGGGAACAGCCAGTTTTAATGCAAGTGTATGGGATACAAAAAATGACACCTACTACAACGGAGGATTTTCGTTTATTGTTTATAAACCATAAAACAATTTCAGTATGAAAAATCTTATTTTATTTTCAGTTTTTCTGCTTTTTATGGCAGGAAGTACAACTGCCCAAAAAGTAGTTTCGGCAAACGGAGGTACGGCAACGGCTGCCGGAACAGAGGTAAGCTGGACCATTGGCGAACCAATTACAGCAACCGTTTCCGACGGAACAACTACGCTAACACAGGGATTTCAACAAAGTAAACTTACAGTTACTGCAGTGAATGATATTCAGGTAACAGGGGTGGAGATTAAAGTTTATCCCAACCCAACTTCCAATTATGTTACCGTTCATTTTAGCAAAGTAATGGAAAAGCCTGCTTATTTTCTTTTCGATTTATCGGGGAGGATTATCGAGCAAAAAAACATAGAATCGACCGATGCAAAAATTGATATGACAAGATTTGCAGGCGGTTCGTATATTTTAAAACTAAACAGTGGACAACAACCGTTACAAACGTTTAAAATTATTAAACGGTAACTCTACGCTGAAAAGTGTCGGCGTGAATAATTTAATAAGTACCTGAAAAATGACAAGTTTATCGTTAGTTGCTTAACAAATTCACACCGACACTATATGAAATAACTCCACTCTGAAAAGTGTCGGCGTGAATAATTTAGTAAGTATTTGGAAAACAGCAAGTTTGTCATTAGTTTGCTAACAAATTCACACCGACACTAAAACAGAAAAGGATGGCACCGCGTAAAGCAATGCCATCCTTTGTTTTTTTACCGCTTGCCTTGCTACTTCTTTTTCTTTTTCAAAATTAAAAATGCACCAACGGCAACAAGTACCACCACCACAACAACAATAATAATTGTAGTTGAACTTGAAGACTGTTCGGCTCCTGCAAGTAAATCCTGCTCCATATAAG
>WGCT01000473.1 GCA_015493625.1 Draconibacterium sp.
ATTAAAACCCTCGACTGATGGCTCAAACAAAAACAATTTATACATGCCAAAACTGTGGAGCCCAATCGCCAAAATGGATGGGGAAATGTACTTCGTGTGGCGAGTGGAATACACTTGTTGAAGAGGTTGTTTCGAAGAAAACCACGACGAGCAGGCTTTCGGCGCAAATATCGGGCAACCAACCACTTACGCTCGAAAATGTACGTGCAATAAAAAACCAGCGTATTTCGGTTGGAATAGATGAGTTTAATCGTGTTCTTGGCGGTGGAATTGTTCCCGGCTCGTTAATTCTTTTGGGTGGCGATCCGGGAATCGGGAAATCGACTCTGGCATTACAAATGGCACTGGGACTGCCCGACCGGAAGATTCTGTATACTTCGGGCGAAGAGAGTTTACAGCAAATTAAACTGCGCGCCGAACGTTTAAATCTGATTAACAATAACTGCTATTTTTTAAGCGAAACATCGTTGGAGCATTTAATTGCACAAACCGAACAGGTTCAGCCCGAGCTACTGATTATCGACTCTATTCAAACCATTTCAACAGAAAAAATTGAGTCGTCGCCCGGTTCGGTTTCACAAGTTCGCGAATGTACATCGGCCATATTAAAATTTGCAAAACAAAACGATGTGGCGGTAATTTTAATCGGGCACATTACAAAAGAAGGCAGTCTGGCAGGCCCGAAAATCTTGGAACACATGGTCGATACGGTTTTGCAATTCGAGGGCGACACAAACTATATGTTCCGTATTTTACGTTCGAATAAAAACCGTTTTGGCTCGACCAACGAATTGGGAATTTTTGAGATGCGTAGCGATGGATTGCGCGAAGTAACAAACCCTTCGGAGCAACTTATTTCGAAAGTAAACGACGATGTTAGCGGAACAGCAATTGCCGCCACAATTGAAGGTGTACGCCCTATATTAATTGAGATTCAGGCACTGGTAAGCTCCGCGGCTTACGGCACGCCACAACGCTCGTCGACCGGTTTCGATTTACGGCGGTTAAATATGTTGCTGGCTGTTCTCGAAAAACGGGCAGGTTTTAAGCTCATTCAAAAAGATGTTTTTTTAAATATTGCCGGAGGACTAAAAATTAGCGACCCCGCAACCGATTTGGCGGTTATCTGCTCCATTCTTTCGTCGAATATTGATATTGCAATAAACCATAAAATATGCTTTGCCGGCGAAGTGGGATTAACCGGCGAAATACGCGCTGTCAGTCGTATTGAACAACGCATTGCCGAAGCCGAAAAATTGGGCTTTTCAAAAATTTTTATTCCCGCATTGAATAAAGGTTTCGATACTTCGACACTAAAAATTGAAATTGTAAAAGCCAGCAGAGTCGATGAGGTATTTAAAAAAATATTCAGATAACCATTTTAATCCTGTTTTTTTTTGAATGGCATCTAAACAATTTTTAATTTGGTCGCTCGAAAAAACAGTAGTCTATTTATATAGAACCTAAAAAAATGCGTGAAACGGTTACATTACTTTTGTTCCAGGGTATTTTGAATTCCAATTAAAAACAAACAATTTAAATGAATAAGTTATTAGTAGTAGTATCGATTTTAGTTTTTATTTTAACCGGTTGCGACGAGCCTGCATTCGAAAAACCCGAGCATCTGATTAAAGAGAAACAGATGATTAATATGTTGGTCGACATTCATATTGCCGAAGCAACCTATAATAAAGTAAGATACGATTCGATAATGAAGACCCGCACCTCGGCCGACTTTTATTACTCGGTGTTAAGGAAATACAATGTTCCCGATTCGGTTTTCGAAAAGTCGTTTGTTTTCTATGCCAGCGCGCCGCGAAGTTTCGAAAAAATGTACCGGAAAGTAATGAACAGACTGAGTGAGATTGAACAAAGTTATTCGGGCAGAAAAGAAGATCTTCTCAAATTCAACAAGGAGAAAGAGAAAAAAATAAAATGAGAAAAATAGCTGCCTCATATATTTTTTTGAGTAACGGTACACTTCTAAAAAATGGTGTTATTGTTTGCAACAATAAAGGAACAATTACCGATATAATTGAAAACAAAGACGGATTAAAAGAGGAAGCAGGACTTGAGTTTTACAGTGGAATTTTGGTTCCCGGATTTGTGAATACGCATTGCCATATCGAGCTCTCGCACCTTCATAAAAAAATAGAGGAGAAGAGAGGAATTGGTGCATTTGTGGGAGCAATAAAACAGCTGCGAAACAGCACACCTGAAACGATAGAAGAAGCAGTAACTATTGCCGACAAAAAAATGAATGCTGCCGGTATTGTTGCCGTTGGCGATATTTCAAACTCAACTGTTTCGCTTGCCATTAAACAAAAAAGCAAACTGTTTTATCACACTTTTGTCGAGTCGTTCGGATTTTCTCCAACCGTTGCCAACAGCGCTTTCGACTATGTAAAACGTGTCTACTCCGAATTTAAAAAAAACAGATTGCAGGCGTCAATTGTTCCACATGCACCTTATTCGGTTTCGCAGCCGCTTTTCGAAAAAATAGAGCAGTTTGCCGCAAAAAGTGGTAGTATTTTGTCAATTCACAATCAGGAAAGCCCATCGGAAACACAGTTTTTTAAAGATGGAACCGGCTCTATTGCAGATTATATTAAGAATAATTTAGACATCGACTCCTCGCACTGGAAACCCACCGGGGAAAGTTCACTTATTTCTACCTTACCATTTTTACCAACCAAAAATCAACTTATTTTAGTTCATAATACATTTACATCGAAAGAAGATTTAATTGAATTGAAAAAAAACAGAGAGCTTAAAAATACCTATTTTGCCCTCTGTCCGAACTCAAACTTATACCTCGAAAACCATCTCCCGCCGGTTTCGCTTTTTCGTAAACACAGTGTAAATATTTGCCTCGGAACCGACAGTCTTGCATCGAATCATCAACTCTCAATTCTGTCGGAGATGGTTACACTGCAACAAAATTTCCCGGAAATAGAGCTGAACGAACTACTCGCCTGGAGTACAAAAAACGGGGCAAAAGCACTTAATATTGAAAAGAAATATGGTAGTTTCGAAAAAGGAAAAACTCCAGGAATTAATCTGATTTCGGGTATCGATTTTAATACAATGAAACTTACAACCGCAAGCCGGGTGAAAAAACTGGCTTAACAAAACATAGAGCTAGAGCCTCAACAAATACCAAATTAACAAACAAAATGTTGTTTGTTCTGAAATTTCAACTGCTTCTTCGAAAAATATATCTTGTTTGTCAATCAATCTATTTGTATTTTTTATCCTGAAAGTGATGCGTTTTGTCGAATCTGTTTTGCATAACAAATTGATAATAAGCAGTTATAATTTGACTTTATAATGCCGTTTAATTGAATTTAATTATTTTGTGCAAGGTTGAGTTAAAATATTTTTGCATAGCATTTGTTATGGTAAAAAACTTTAACGATAAGATTGTGCAAAAGAATAGATTCGATACGGCACTATAAGGTTAATTTGGTATTATATTACTTTAGTTTGTTTTTATTTTATATTTTTAGGTAGAATATAAAAATGGTTACTACTCAGCAGTTCAACTAAAAATTAAATCACTGATTATTAATCCGTTTTGTCATGATTTTTGGTTTAAAAACCCAAAAATCCCGCCAAAACTACAGGTATTTACAATATTTTACCCCAAGCTTGCCATAGGCATTCCTTTGGAGAAAGCATGGGGCTATTAATAATCAAGCCTTTAAACCTGCTCAGTAGTAACTAAAAATGAATTAGAATTATTTAAACCAAATGAAAAGGAAATACTTACTCTTACTATTTGTTCTGTTTTCAGTTTCACTTTCCGCACAAAACGAGAGAAGCAGATTTTTTATTGAAACAGGAGTTAAAGCTTTTGGCGAAGGTGATTATCAAAGTTACATTGGCAAAACAGGTATTTCGTTCAATAAACAATCGTGGGAAACCTATAATAATGATGATGGCTCTGTTTTGCAAGAAATCTCAAACAATAATTTTTCTTGGTCAATCGCACCCCGCATTGGTTATCACTTAAGTAATAGATTGAAGGCAGGTATCGAATATCAGTATTTTTATTCTTTACGGTACGGAGATAAAAACATAAACAACTCGTCAGGTCTGTTTATTCGATTCGATTTTAATGACAAAAAAATTGTTCCTTTTATCGAATTGGCTTCAGGATTTGGAAGAATAAAAAACGACAATGAGAGTACTTCTTCAGGTGGGGGGCAGTATCATGATATTAAGAAATATAAACTTTTTTACTTATCGGGTTCGGTTGGAGTTTCATTTGTTCTGTCCGATAACTTTAATTTAAATTTATTGGGTAGGGTTCACAATACTTTCAGAACTAAAATCAAAGATAACGGCAATGATCAAATTTTTCATTTCACATATAAATATCAGACATTAGAAATTGGACCAATGTTGTCGGTCTCTTATTTCTTTAATAAAAAATCAGCAAATTAGCGGCTGCTCGATGGAAGGAAGTCATACTATCACTTCCTGTGATAGTATGACTAAAATTCTTTTAATTGAGACCTTTAGATGCTATATTCAGACGATGTTGCAATAAGATTAAAAACTAAATAAATGCAAAAACAAGAAAAGAATACCAATAACAATTGGTTGAATTATTTAGCAATACTAATTGTTTTCCCAATTCTGTTCATGAATTCCTGTTCAAAACAGAAAAGTATCGAAATTAAACTTACGCCGCAACCGGTACAGAAAGAGCGTGGTCCGCGGTGGAGTCCCAAAGGCGAAAAGCTGGTTTTAACTCAAAAAAACAACGGGTTGGAAACGCAGCTAAAACTGGGTGATAACCCGGCAAATACATGGGCAATTCGCATGACAAAAACCGGCGGAAGTGAGTACTTCAATACACTGTATGTTGATTTTAATCGAGACCAAAAATTTGAGGATTCGGAAATGATAAAATGCGAACCTTTCGAGTCGAGAAATAAAATATGGTGTTGAGACAAATATTCTTTTAACCGAGGGTTTGATGGACGGCAAAATCGACACAAATGATTATTGGGCAATTTCGCCAAAAGCTGATATTCGTGCATTATACGATTATCGTAGTAGTCGGCAAGTAACAAAACACAGTTGGCTGAACGACAAAGCGTATAAAATTGTTGAGGTACACCCATCGGGCCGTCGGGTGGTGATTGAAGCCTTCGACCCGGGAATGACCCGTTTGGAGGAAGCTGAAAAAATGGATATTTATGCAGCAGATAAAAAGGTGGTTCATTCGGGCGAAACAGTAAAATTTGAGCACGACTTTGCAATTGCAGAGAAAAAAGCAAAAGCTGAAAATAAAAACCTCTTTATCGATTTTGAGGCGACTTGGTGCGGCCCCTGTAAATTAATGGATAAGATAGTTTACAATGCCGATGTTGTTGTAAAGGCATCGGCAAACATTATTGCTGTAAAAGTTGATTGCGACGAACATCCCGACCTTGTAAAACGGTTTGGTGTAAAAGGATATCCAACACTTATTTTGGTCTCGCCTGAGGGTAAAGTTTTAAAAACCAAAAGCGGTTATCAAAGTGTAAAACGAACCGTTGCTTTTTTGGAGATAAAAGAATAGCTGGTACATTACTGAAAAGAATTAGAAACCTTTTATACTTGTAATAATTTGAACTTTATAATTCTAATGGTTCGGTACATTTTTATAAATATCTCATAAACAGAGAATTAC
>WGCT01000474.1 GCA_015493625.1 Draconibacterium sp.
ATATTATAACACCTATTTTTATGAGTGGTATCACTAAAATAAGTGAAAATATTTACTAATCAATCGCTGTGTAAGTTTTTCTTACACAGTTGGTTGATTTTTTTATTAACAATTCAGTTGCGGATTTAAGGATCCACAAAAATACGACATGGATCAGTGGATTAAATCGTTGAAAGATGGAGGTTTTAAAATTGCCATTTTAACAGTTAGCCACGAAACCGGATTTTTCTTTTATCAAAGCAATGCTACGCCATATTGTATGAAAGCCCTTAAATGGCAGGATGGCAAAGGTGATATACTTCGTGATTTTAAAAATTCATGTGAAAAATATGATATCCTTCCCGGTGTTTATATCGGTACCCGCTGGAATGCTTTTTATGGTATTCATAATTTTAAAGTAAATGGCGAGGGTAAATTTGCCGCAAACAGGCAAGCCTATTATAACCGGATGATTGAAAAAATTGTAAAAGAGATTTTCACCAATTACGGCGACTGGGCAATGGTTTGGTTCGATGGAGGAGCGCATGGCCCCGAGCAGGGTGGCCCCGATGTGCTCTCAATATTTGAAAAGTACCAACCCAACTGCTTGTTTTACCATAACCTGCAACGTGCCGATATGCGGTGGGGCGGAAGTGAAACAGGAACTGTACCCTATCCTTGTTGGGGAACATTCCCATATCCTTCAACTGGAGCTGGAGAATCTGCAAAAAAAGAGATTGCTGCCAATAATTACCAGCTCTTAAAAATCGGCAAACCTAACGGAAAATATTACATGCCTGCCATGAGCGATGCTCCGCTTCGCGGCAATGGAGGTCACGATTGGTTTTGGGAACCAAACAGAGAGCATCTCATTTTCCAATTAGAGAAACTGGTTGATAAATATTATAAATCAGTTGGGCACAATACCAGTTTGATTCTGGGAGTTACTCCGGGGCCAGACGGATTAATGCCCGAGCCCGATGTAAAACGACTAAAAGAATTTGGCAACGAAATTAACCGAAGGTTTTCAAACCCGGTTGCATCAACTTCCGGTATGAGAGAAAAATTAAAGCTAAAACTTCCTAAAAAGCAAAAAATCAATCAGATTGTTTTGATGGAGGATATTTCAAAAGGAGAACGGGTAAGAAAATTCATTTTGGAAGGGAAAACAAAAAAAGGTTGGCAAACTATTTTTGAAGGTTCATGTATTGGTCATAAATTTATACACCGGTTTGATGAAATGGCGGTTTCAGCAGTTCGGCTAAATATTTTGGAATCGAAAGGAGAACCACAAATTCTGAATTTTTCTATATTTAATGTAAAAAACTGAAAATATGTACAAAATTATATCAATAGCACTGCTCTGCATGTTGCTTGGGAATGGCATCTTTGCACAAGATAGAACTCTAAAAGTAATTACATACAATATATGGAACGGTTACGATTGGGGCAAGGATAATGACAGAAGAACTAAAGTAATTAATTGGTTAGATGAACAGAAGCCGGATATTGTTGCGCTTCAGGAGCTGTGTAACTATACACCTGAAAAATTGAAAGAAGATGCTAAAGGTTGGGGGCATAACTATTCCGTACTACTAAAAACATCAGGTTATTCCGTTGGTTTAACCTCGAAATATCCGATTGAGTTGAAGGAAAAGATTCTCGAGGGTATGCATCACGGAGCACTTCATTGCAAAATTGCCGGCGTTGATATATTTGCTATTCATTTATCACCCGGAAGTTATAAAAAGCGTCGCGAGGAAGCTAAAATAATTCTTCAGAAATTAACAAAAGTTGCTGAAAGTAGTGCCAAATATTTGGTAATGGGCGATTTTAATGCACACTCGCCATTTGATGCAGATTTGTATAAAAATAAGGTTTTGCTAAACCGGTTACGAAAGTCGAATGCTGATAAACCGGAAACCGGAAATCTGGTTGATAATGAATTGGATTTTGCTGTGCTTTCAGCTTTTCTTGCATTTCCGTTAATTGATGTTTGTCAGAAACAGACAAATGGGATGGCAGAAAGAGGCAGTTTCCCCGGACGTGTTTTGGGCCCAATAAATCACGAAACTACCGAACAACTGGTGTCGCGGCTTGAACGTATCGATTATATTCTGGTATCGCCTGATTTAGCAAAGAAATGTATTGGCGCAAAAGTTTGTAATGGTGAGGAAAATTGGTTTCTGTCTGACCATTATCCGGTAGTTGCAGAGTTTAAAATACTTAAATAGATAAATCTTATGAAATGATGAAAGTATTAGCGATGATATTGGTATTTGGTATCACATGCTCAACAAATGCTGTGTGTCAATCTTTAAAAAAGGAAAAAGGTAAGAGTTTTGCTGACCAATGGGAATACGTTGGCATTGCCGTTGAAGAACCGGGTTACACGATTTGGGGAACATCACCAATAATGGGTGAAGATGGAAAAGTACACCTTTTTGTTGCCCGTTGGCCATGTGAGTTTAAAGTTGACCCGGGATGGCGTACGCATAGTGAAATTGCTCATTACGTGGGAGAATCTCCCGAAGGACCTTTTGTTTTTTCTGATGTGGCTGTGAAAGGAGACATCGATGGGGTTAAGGGAGGAAAAGCACCCTGTAATCCTGCTATTCATAAAGTGAAGAACAACAAGGTTTATGCCCCGCATAATCCTGCTGTTCATAAAGTAGATAGTTTATATGCTTTGTTTTACATCGTTAACACCGGGATTGAGAAGCATCCATCAAACCAGTATATCTGTTTGTCAGTTTCAAGTAGTTTGTATGGCCCCTGGGAAAAGGTCGGCGATAATGGGAAAATATTAACACCTCCTACCAACCCTGATTATTGGAATTACAAAGCAAGTAATGGAGTGAACAACCCGGCATTTTTACAACATCCCGATGGTGGCTATTTTCTCTATTTCAAGTCTGAAAAAGCAAGAATGGGACTGGCGGTCGCAGAGAATCTGGAAGGTCCGTATGTTCAGCTGCCTTTCCCGGTAACGGTTAACAATAGAAACATTGAAGATGGTTACGCATTTATGTACAAAGGTAAATTTGCCTTGCTCACTACCGATAATCATGGAATAATTGAATCCGGTGGCGGTATTCTCTGGACTTCAGAGGATGGAATTCACTTCGACACCTATGAAAAAGGGTTTCATAGAATTAATGATTATACCAATGTAGATATGAAAAAAGTGGCTGTGCATTATGGTACCAAAAACAGGAAGTATGCGAAGTTCGAGCGTCCGCAGGTATTATTAAAAGAGGGGAAACCATGGTATCTGTATGTTCCTTCAGGCACTAATATTTACGGAGGTGCCTGTACTGTTAGTTATGTTTTAAAGTTCAAAAATAATTAGAAAAATAATTAGAAAATATGAAAAAGAGTTTTTATGGAATATTGAGTCTGCTATTCTGTAGTTTACTTACACTAAACGCACAAAATCACGATGACATACCCATTCCAACCCAAGCCCAGTTAGACTGGCAAAATGCCGAACTGGTCGCTGTTTTTCATTACGACCTTCACGTATTTGATGGAAAAAGATACATCCAAAGCGTAAACAGGATTACGCCAATAGAGGACGTTAATATTTTTAATCCTAAAAACCTGGATACTGACCAGTGGGTAAAATCGGCAAAAGATGCAGGATGTAAAATTGCCATCCTTACAGCTACACACGAAACAGGGTTTGCCCTTTACCAAAGCGATGTAAACCCATATTGTTTAAAAGCTGTAAAATGGCGCAATGGTAAAGGCGATATTGTAAATGACTTTGTAAAATCGTGCCGAAAGTATGGTGTAAAACCGGGTATTTATATTGGTATTCGCTGGAACTCGTTTTAGGGTGTTTATGATTTTAAGGTAAATGGAAACAATGAATTTGCGAAGAATAGGCAAAAACATTACAACCATATTTGCGAAGGAATGGTAGAGGAGTTGGTGTCGCGTTATGGAGATTTGGCAATTGTTTGGTTCGATGGAGGAGCGCATGGCCCCGAGCAGGGTGGCCCCGATGTATTGAGTATTTTTGAAAAACACCAATCAAATTGTATTTTTTACCACAACATGCAATGTGCCGATATCCGTTGGGGGGGCAGCGAAAGTGGTACCGTACCTTATCCTTGCTGGGGAACTTATCCGTTTCCATATTCGCACTCAACCAATCAGGCAGAAATTTATAAAAACAATTTTCAGTTATTAAAAGAGGGCGTCCCTGATGGTAAATATTACATGCCAGCCATGAGCGATGCCCCGCTACGTGGTTATAATGGCCGCCACGAATGGTTTTGGGAACCCGGTGATGAAGCACACATTTATCCACTGGAGAAACTGATGAATATGTATTATAAATCGGTTGGACATAACAGTTCGCTTATTTTGGGACTTACCCCTAATGCAGATGGATTAATACCCGAATCCGATGTGAAACGATTGAAAGAATTTGGCGATGAAGTAACCCAAAGGTTTTCAAATCCAATTGCCACTACTTCAGGCACCGGGGAAAAGATAAACCTGAAGCTTCCTAAAAAGCAAAAAGTCAATCAGATTGTAATAATGGAGGATATTTCAAAAGGAGAGCGGGTAAGAAAATTCATTTTGGAAGGGAAAACAAAAAAAGGTTGGCAAACTATTTTTGAAGGTTCATGTATTGGGCATAAATTTATACACCGGTTTGATGAAATGGCGGTTTCAGCAGTTCGGCTAAATATTTTGGAATCGAAAGGAGAACCACAGATTCTGAATTTTTCAATATTTAATGTAAAAAACTGAAAATATGTACAAAATTATATTAATAGCACTGCTCTGCTAACTCAAACCATATAGTTTTTCTCCCGATGTTCTTTTGAATTGATTGGTTCTTTTTCCCTTTTCCTGCGGCAAATAATTAGGGTCTGCTGAAAAGCTCAGATGTGCGTCAGATTTGGATTTTGCGAAATGTATATAAATACTTCAAACTGAGTAAGGTTAATTTGGTATTACTGTATGTTATATGTTTAACTATTTTTCAGCAGGCCCTAATTAAATCTGTTAATTGACGGACTATGCTTGAATTATTTACATTGTTAAGGAAAAATAACATCCTCAATCCCGACACCTTTATAAGAAGTTGGGTGAAACTATTTTTCCTCTTTCCGGTAATTGGCAGGCGATAATCCTACGTGTTTCGAGAAAACCCGGGAGAAATAATATGGGTCTTCGTACCCCAGTTTTAACCCAATCTCCTTAACTTTTAAATTGGTTTGAATGAGGTATTTCCGGGCGCGTTCCATTTTCAAATGAATAAAAATTTCGAGCGGAGAACTGTCTAAATTGGTTTTAAAAATTTTGTAGATATTGGAGGTAGAGCAGTTGTTTCTTGCGGCTAACTTGTCTATTTGAATGTTCCGGTGCAGGTTGTTTTTCATAAATGAGATTACTTTATTGAGAAAATCGTTTCCCCACTCTTTTTTGACCAAACGGTACACATCAAGGTATTTTACTGAAGTTAAAAACTGCTTCAGACAGATATTTGCATAAACCACTTTTTCGAACGTAAAATAGTCTTCTATATTTTGAATCATCTCCTCAAAAAGCAACAGCCGCTCGTTAATTCGCGAATCGTCCGAAGGTGGAATATCAATAACCTGATTAACTATGGGCGAATAAATTGCAGCATTCACACCCGTAAAATGCACCCAGTAATTGGTCCATGGATGTTTTAAACTCGCCCCATATTTACATGGTGTTTTCGGGTTGACAATAAAAATCTGATTACGCTTAATAATCTGTCGCTTCCCGGCAATTTCAACCCAGCCCTCTCCATCAACACAATACAAAAGAATAAACTGACTGCAACCCAGCGGCCGGTTTCGTAAATGCCCCAATGCTTTTGGGAAAACTCCAATATGAGTGATGTACAAATCATTCACGCGCGGGTCTTTTAAAACCTTCTTTTTTACTATTCCGGGCAGATAGGTCATTCGCTGACCTATAAATCCATCTTTTTTAAATTTGTTTTCAGAATTGTTATCCATATTTTTCGCAGAATGCAATATAACAAGTATTTATAAGTGTAAATACTAACTTCCTCAAAACTAATATTTTTGTTTGAAAAGTAGAGTATTATCCATTATTTTTCATAAAAAAGCCATTCTTTAAACTTCATATTTATCCTATTTTTGGGTCAAATAAAATCAATAAAAAATCGAAACCGATGAAAACTCTTTTCTTTGCATTTGCTCTTCTCTTTTTAACACTAACCATTTCGGCACAACAAAAACAGGCAAATCCCGAATTGATTAAAAATTTTCAGGATATGAAATTCGGGATGTTTATTCACTGGGGGCCGGTTACTTTGCGAGGTGCCGAAATTGGCTGGTCGCGCGGTCATCAGGTTGCAGCAGACGATTACGACAACCTGTACAAAGAGTTTAATCCGGTGCTTTTCGATGCCGACAAATGGATTAAAACCCTAAAAGATGCGGGGATGAAATACCTCGTTTTCACCACCCGCCACCACGATGGTTTTTCTATGTGGGATACAAAATTTTCAGACTACAACATTATGAATTCGCCCTACAAAAAAGATGTGTTGATGGAGTTGAAAAATGCCTGCGACAAATACGGAATACTATTCGGCACCTACTACTCCATTTGCGACTGGAGCCACCCAAACTACCCGCTTTCTAATATAAAAGGAGTTGACAAGCCCGATGCCGACATGGATAAATTTTACACCTTTCTGAAAAATCAAACAAAAGAATTAATTGAAAAATACGACACTAAAATTCTTTGGTTCGATGGCGAGTGGGAAGAGCCGTGGACACACGAATATGGGAAGAATTTCTACAACTATTTAAAAGGATTGAACCCAGACGTTTTAATCAATAACCGAGTTGACAAAGGGCGGAAAGGGATGGAAGGAGTTACAATCTCCAATGAATTTGCCGGTGATTTTGCAACGCCCGAACAGCGTGTTGGAGCTTTCGATATCGAAAATCCGTGGGAGAGTTGCATTACCATTTGCAAGCAGTGGGCATGGAAACCCAACGACAAAATGAAATCGCTCGACCAGTGCATTCAAACGCTTTTAAAAACAGTTGGCGGCGGCGGCAACCTGCTGTTTAATGTGGGACCAATGATGGACGGACGAATGGAGCAGCGGCAAATAGACCGGTTAAAAGAGATGGGCAACTGGTTGAAAAAATATGGCAAATCGGTTTACGGAACTACCGGCGGCCCTTATAAACCTACCAACTGGATTTCATCGACACGAAAAGGAGATAAAATTTATTTGCACTTGTTTAGCCTCGAAAACGATGAGCTGAAAATTCCCCTTCCCGGCAGTGCGGTGGTTAAAAATTGCTCAATATTAAAGGGTGAAAAATTAAAGTTCGAACAGACTAAAAAGGAGCTGATAATTCAGGTTCCTCAAAATTTAAGAGATAAAATTGCAACAACAATTGTACTTGATTTGAATAGCGATTCAGGAAAAATTAAGCCGATTGAGATTTAATACCAAGAGATTAATTTTGCGTACTACTAATGGCTAAAGCCGGGAAATCAATCTGCTTTTTACACCGGGCTTAAGCCCGGTGTAAGGCAATAAAAGCAAAAGGCTTTAGCCGTTAATTTTTTAAAAGAATTATGAAACATAACATTCTTATCTTATTTTTAACTGCCTCCCTTTTTCAGGCGTGCAATAAAAAAGCCGAAAAACATACTATCTATTCAGAAAATAGTGAGCTTGTAAAAGAGTTGACAAAAGAGCTGGAAAAATAAAATGTTAAAGAGCAAGCATGAATTCAAGAGAGAGAGTACTGGCGAGCATCAACCACATTCAACCCGATAAAATTCCTATCGATTTGGGAAGCAATCCAAGCTCTGGGATTTCAGCAATTGCTTACGACAACCTGAAAAAGCATTTGGGCATGAACCACCCAACTCTGGTTTACGATGTGGTACAACAACTGGCTCAGCCCGACCAGGAGATAATCGACCATTTCGGGCTCGATATAATTGATATTGGCCGCACTTTTAACACCAATGAAGAGGATTGGTACGAGTACAAACTTGCAAACGGCGGCGCTGCATTTTATTCGGTGTGGTACAAGCCACAAAAACTAAAAAGCGAATTTGGAAACGATATAACTTTCTGGGGTGGCGGAATCGATACGGCAGCAGTGCTTAACAATGCCACACCCAAAGAGATACGAAAACACGTTTTAAACCGGTGCGAAATATTTTCGAAAAACGGAGGGTTTGTTTTTCAATAGTTCGTTAAAAACACACATAAAATGCTGAAAATCAGCAAAATA
>WGCT01000475.1 GCA_015493625.1 Draconibacterium sp.
ATACTATACTCAATTCATTTAGGTTTTCGTGAAAAGCTATGTGGTTTGAGTATATAATTTAAACAGGCTGGTATTTCCCGGCCTGTTTTTGGTTGAAAAAGGTTGTTCCTGATTTTTATAATAATTACTGATAAACCATAATTATGCGAAAAATAAAAAATCCATTTGTAGAACTCAGTAGGGGGCACGACTACAACTGTTTTGGTTGTTCGCCGTTTAACGAAATTGGGTTACAGTTAGAATTTTGGGAAGATGGCGATGAGTTAATTGCAAAGTGGCAACCGCGGAAATCGCTCGAAGGCTGGACGGGTATTTTACACGGTGGAATTCAGGCTACACTGCTCGACGAAATGGCCGGCTGGATTGTGATGATAAAACTGAAAACAGCCGGTGTTACAGCAAAAATGAATGTTGAATATTTAAAACCACTAACCATTTCGAAAGGCAAAATTACCATAAAAGGGAAAGTTGTGTCGGTTGAAAAAAGAGTGGCAAAAATAGTTTGCTCGCTGTTCGATAACAGTGGTATTGAATATGCAAAGGGAGAGTTGGAATATTTTCATTTCCCCGAAAGAATTGCAAAAACAAAATATTTTTATCCAGGCATCGATGCTTTTTATGAAAAACAGGATGTTGATAATTCTTAGAGTTTTTTAATTTAGCATTGTTGTAAAATTTTATCAACTTTAATAATTTCGATTGAAAAAAAGTGAGAGATGAGAAAAAACGGATTACGTAAAAAATGGTTGTACGGCAAGAAAGCTGTTCTGCTTATTGTGCTCTCTTTTGTTGTCGTAAATTTTCAGTTGCAAGCACAAAATTCGGGCAAGGTCGATGAGTTATTTAAAGCAGCCCAAACAAGTTATTCGAAAGCCAACTATTCCAAAACCATCGATTTGTGCAACCAAATATTGGCAGAAAACCCCGATTTGGTGGGTGTAGAAATGTTGCTTGCCAATGTATATTCGAAACAAAAAAATTCCGACCTCGAATTGAAACACCTCTATAAGGCAATGAAGTTAAACAGTCATCCGTATATAAAATGGCGGATTGGCGAGGTGTATCTCAGTCGTGGAAATTATTCTGAGGCATTGAATTATTATAACATTTACAGCAATTATAAAAATATTTCGGAGAAGCGAAGAATGGAGCTGGCCTGTAAACGAGCCAGTTGTATCTTTAATATTCAGCAGGTAAAAAATGTTGCCAACAACAGTAATTTGCCGGCAGAAACCTACTGGCCTGTACCGGCAGCCGGCGGAAAAAAACTGCTTTTCGAGAAAGACAATACAACTGCTAACCCGAAACAGGCAGATCGTTTTATTTCGGAGTTCGACACCTTAACCGGCGGTGTTTTTGAACCTGTTAACGACTCGCTTTTTTTATCGGCCGATGAAGCAGAAATTCCCGAACATCAGAAAATAATCTTCTTTACGGGTTCGAACCGTCTCGACGGATTTGGGGATGCCGACATCTATTTTTCGCGCTTTTCTGATGGGAAATGGAGCAATCCGGTAAATGCCGGCAACACAATTAATACGAAATATTACGAATCGCAGCCCTTTTTTACTGCCGACAATAAATACCTCTACTTTGTAAGTAACCGGCCGGGGAGTGCCGGAGGAAAAGATATTTGGAGAGCCGAGTTGCTGCAAATGCCCGAAACGGGAGCACCGGTTTGGAAAACACCCGAAAACTTGTCGGAGATAAATAGCAGTGGCAACGATATTTCGCCGTTCTATTACGCAAAAAAACAGCAACTCTATTTTGCTTCCAATTCGCAATTGGGACTGGGTGGTTACGATGTTTTTATGACTGCCGTAGACGATGCCGGAGTTTTGAGCACTCCCGAAAATGTAGGTGCACCGGTAAATACCGATGCCGACGAAATTGGCGTTGTAATTAGCCCTATTAGCGACACGGCATTTTTCTCGCTGGCCCGCGATAAAGGAGAGGGTGGACTCGAAATTTTCTCGTACAATTACGTTCGCGGATTGCATACGCAACCTCCGTTTTATATCTATTTCGAACTGTTCGACAGTAAAACAAATTTGCCTGTAATAAGCGGAATTGAGGTGGCCGACCAAAGTTATAATCCGGCAAAGGTGAAATATTATGCTGTGGGTGCCGACGGGAAATTGATGTTGAATTTAAAAGCAAATCACACCTACACATTTACCGTTTCTGAAAAAGGATATATGGTGTATACCCGGAATATGACGCTCGGAAAATCAAACTCGGTTTCCGACCATTTTGAAATGAAAATTGGGTTAACACCCATCGAAGTGGGGTCGTTGGTTAATTTGTATAACATCTATTTCGAAACCAATTCGTACGCACTTTTGCCAAATTCAGAGTCGGAATTAAACCGGGTGGTTGGCTTTTTAAATAGTAATAAAAGCCTGAAAGTTGAGATTCAGGGACATACCGACAGCTCGGGTAATCCGGAGGCAAACCTGAAACTTTCGAGAGAGAGGGCAAAATCGGTGGTCGACTTTTTAGTGAAAAAGGGTATTGCAAGTAACCGTTTAAAATATAGCGGATATGGCGACACAAAACCAATTGCAAACAACGACACCGAAGAGGGAAGGAAACAAAACCGGCGAACAACCATTAAAATTGTGGAGAAATAGCGACAAAGAGAAAATTACCTCTCGATTGTTTAAATA
>WGCT01000476.1 GCA_015493625.1 Draconibacterium sp.
ATCAAACACAAATATGATACCTGTAATAAAAATGTCAGAGATGTTGGAAATGTCTCCAACCAAATTACGATACTGGTCGAAACTTTTAAACCTCAAGATTATAAAAAAAGGTCGCATATCTTATATTGCAGAAAGTTCTAAAAACCTATTATTTGAAATGAAAAAATCAGTCAGTTCAGGTTTAAGTCCATCAGTTGCATCAAAGGAAGTTTTAAGCACATACGCATCAGTAGTTACCAAAGAAGTAGCTGCACCAGCGAAAAACGATAGAATAGATAATCTTGAAAAAGCTGTAATGCTACTTGTAGAAAGCAACAAGAAATTATCAGAAGAAAACAGAATGATTCTAAAAAAGCTAAATCATCTGTCAGGTAATTTATTGTCAAGTAAACCAGTGAGCCCTAAAAAAATTGAGGTCTGGAAGCCTTCCCCCAAACCTGAAATAAAAATACCATTTTTAAAAAGACTGTTTTTGGAACTTTTCGCTCCTGAACAATTAAGAATGCATTCAATTTAAAATTAGTTTTAAAGCTCATATAATCACCTCTATGCAATTGTTACTGTTTCAAACGATGGAAAGTGTGGCTTAGTTGTTTTTATGACTAATTTTCTCTTTTTTCCCCTAATTCTGTTATCCTTATTCCTAATGTCTTATCCAAGGAGCTTGTATATGCCCAAAGAAATTATGAATATTAAAGAACTAGCCGAATACCTCGACATCTCCGAAGGAACCATCTACAAAAAAGTCTCCAACCACGAAATCCCATTCACAAAACTCGGAACTCTTCTCCGCTTCTCTAAATGGTCCATCGACCAATGGATAGACCAAAACACCGTAAAGCCCCCAGATGCCCTATTCAACGAATTCGCAAAGCTCTACTCCCGATACCATTTTAAAAAATGGCTAGAATCGCAAGGAATCAATTCTAATCACTTATCTGAGGCAGAACTATTAAAACTAGTCAAAAATGCCATCAGCGACCTCGAAAACAACGCAGAATGATACCAGAAAACTTTACCAACTTAAGAGAATTTGCCCTAAGCCTTTCCCCATTCGACCAATTACAAACCCTAAATAAGCTTAAAATCAAGCACTACAACAAAAATATCCTGAAAATGTCCAAACCCGAACTCCTTAAACATTTCGGAAAAAGTGCCAAACACATAAACAAATCTCTCTTCATTAAAAACGTAATCTGGCAAACTTACGAAAGAATCCAAAACGGTGAAAAGCCCTTCGATATCGGAAACCTCCGCTCATTCTGGTATTACATCAAAGACACCATGGACCGAGTCGGTGCCACCAAAAAAGGCGACCCATACCTCATAGTCTCCAATATGTTCATGCTGATGGTAAAATCCGGACTTTTCAAATACAAAGACTTCGGATTCGACGACGATGACCAGGGTAACCGATGGCATGCCAAACGTCACCCCCACATCATACTTTTTGCAGAAAAAACCTCTTACACCGACTTAATGCAAGAAGTAAACCGAGATTTTGACATTACAACTATCGCTACTGGGGGACAGTCATCTTACCTGAGCATCGAATATTTCGTTGACGAACTCCGAGAACGTGGCGTTGACCTAACCCAAAAATTCTACATCTTTTCCATAGTCGACTTCGACCCAGCCGGGGACATCATCGCAACAAAATTCATCGAAAACCTAGAAGATAACGGCATAAAAAACATACAAGTCTTTCCCGGAAAGCTATATAAAAAGTTTAAACGCAAAGACATAGTAACCCCTGCTAACATGACCAAAGAACAACGTAAAAAAGTCTACCGACTCCCCCTCCACGTCAGGAAATCAGGCTTAGCAGCAAAGTGGGCAAGTAAAACCGGCGGAGTAAACGGCAAGAAAAACATCCTCTACGGAATAGAAACCATCGTAATGCCCAAAGCCCAAATAATGAATATCTTCACAAAAGAACTAGCAAAAGTAATAACCATAAACTTTGCCCAAATTGCTAAATACCACAAAATGCAAACCCTAACCCAACAAATGCAATCCTTCGCCCTAAAAAAACTCCAGCTCGATCTGTAACCTGAAAGCTTTTGTAAACACTCGTAGCATTAGTAAGCTTCACACAGTTTTTATGCAGCAATATCCTCTTCTAAACTCCAACCAGGAAAAACCAACACCGCTGGATGACATTGCAGGGCTCTAGCAAGAACCTTTGCTCTCTCTACACCTAAATTAACTCTGTCATGCTCAATTGCTGATAAAGTTGATTGGGAAATACCCGTCATTTTTGACAATTGATTTTGACTTAACCCTTGTAATTCGCGAATTATTCGCACTGATTTACCAACGGAAACATTAACTCTTCTTGGTGATTCTTGATAATTTTTCATTTTCATTTCCTCCTGTAATCATGCAACGTAACCTTACGAACTCGAACTAATAAAACATCATTCTCTATTTTGTAAACAACACGATACTGCTTATTCAACCGAGAAGATCTAAAACCTTTCCATTTTCCATATAAAGCTTCATCATTAAAACCTTTGATTAATATTAAAAGCACAACTACCGATTAAATCACCACTTCCACCACCCAAATAATCCTAGAACCCTTTCCCCTTCGCAAATCCCCCAAATTTAACGAATTACAACCCCTAGAATTGCCTAATTCGTCATATTTCGGTTATATTACTAAACATGCCAAAACCAAGTATAACAAAACCTAACACAATAGAAACCTTCATAAAAGCCCACTCAGAGCTACGAGTAGGCAAATTCGCTGTCGCCCATCTCCTCGACAAACTAAACGCTCTTTCCATCGAAATAGTAAAAACTGCCGAATCCAATGCCAAAAAACAGAAGCGTAAAACCATAATGAAAAAAGACATCGAAAAAGCCGTGACAACCGTTACCGGCTCCACATCTGACATAAACTTCCTATTCAAACAAATCGAAAACCTAGACGCAAAAGCAACCGC
>WGCT01000477.1 GCA_015493625.1 Draconibacterium sp.
GAATAACACCATACGACAAATATCAAGGTCATTCTCAAGAGACAATAAAAAACAGGTTGTTTCATTCAAAAATTAAAATCGATGACTTGTACAAACCGCTCATAAGTGGTGGAAATATCAAAAGATATTTTGTTAGTTCCAAAATTAAAGAATTCATAAAATATGGCGATTGGTTAGGTGCAATGCGGGAAGAACGGTTTTTTACTTCGCCAAGAATAATTATCCGTCAAATTGTTTCGGGGAAACCACCACGCATTTATGCAGGATTTACTGACCAATCTTATTATTTCACACAAATCGGATTTGGTATAATTCCGAAACACGGTATTCTTGTAAAATATCTTCTAACATTATTAAACTCATCTTTAATTACTTATTACCACAAATACAAATTTCTTGATTTAGAAAAAGAATTGTTTCAAAACATACTAATCGCAAACTGTAAACAATTTCCAATTAAAATAATCCCTGTTAAGGAACAACAAATTTTTATTTCAAAAGCAGATGTAATTATTGAATTTAACAAAGAGCTTCAAAAGAAAAAGGACAGGTTTAGTAATCGCTTAAAAGCTAATTTTGAAATAAAGAAAAAAGCAACAAACTTAACACTTTTTACGATTTCGATTTTAAAACATTCCTTTCCGAACTCAAAAAGCAAAGAACAAAACTATCTCTTTCTCAACAAGATGAATGGGAAGAATATTTTAATGAGTACAAATCTGGAATAAACCAAATTCAATCAGAGATAGAAAAAACCGACAAGGAGATAGACCAAATGGTTTATAAGTTGTACGGGTTAACGGAAGAAGAAATTAAAATTGTGGAGGAAAATTAAAATGAATAGTACCGCATTAAATACAAACAAATATACTAATTGGAAACTTCAATTATTATTTGTCCTTATTTTAAATTCACTTGTATTATCGACTATTTTTGCTGATGATAATCTCTTAAAAAACGGTAGTTTTGAGGAACCCAATCTTCAAAAATCAGAACTCCCACTTTTTTGGAATCTTAATACTTCTTCAAACGAAAATAATGTATTTAGAATTTCTGATGCACAGTCGGGCAAGTATGCTATAAAAATTATTTCGGATAACACCGGCAGCAAAACAAACAAGGTTGGTATTATCTCCGACACTGTGAATATCGATTATGGATTATATATTCTTAAAGGATGGTACAAATCAAATGGTAATACGAATGCCGTTGTAAAATATACTTTACTCGATACACTTGGAAATTTGGCAGAGGAGATTACTAAAGAGTTATTACCAAGTAAAGAGTGGAAAGAATTTAGCATACCAATTAGTGTATGGCGTAACTACCGTAAGAAGTTCCGTTATAAAGCAGGGAAAATAAATATAGCGTTACTCAATTATAAAAACGGTGCTGTTTACTACGACAACATAAGTTTGGTAAAGAGTGATGACCCTATCGTTTTACGTCTGTTTCCTGCCGAGTTTGGGCGAGATTATAAATTGCCTGTTATAAAAAAGTCTCCAAATTATTTTAGACTTATGTTAATTGGAGACAAAAATAAAATAACCAATGTAGCGGAAATTGAACTCGATTTGCCTGAAGGCACAGATGATTACGGAGTTTTTAACGGAGGGGAAACGGTACTAATTGAAAAGAAAAAATTTAGGCGGTTTCATATCTCAATTCCAAAAAAACAAATTGATTTAATGGAAGAAAAAACAGGACACGCTTCGGTTACATGCTGGTTTAATTTTGATAAAATCGGGGATAATCGGAAACTTTATTACAGAGTAGCAATAGATGGGAAAGTTTTTACAACCAAGGAAGCAAGTATTAAAATGTTACCACCGTTGCCAAATGGACCACTACCAAAAAGATTTAGAAGAGTAGTTAACTGGGCTACTTTTGGAAGTACATACAAAGGAACTGTAGTTGATAATAGTTATATGCCGGAAAAAATTTACCCTGAAGTATATAATTTAGTTCGTAAAATGGGAATTAATACACATTTAATTTATAACACAGACGAACCTACCGGTTGGAGAAAATATGTTTTTACACAAATTAAAAAAGATGATGGCGAAATTTGGGCAAATATTCCTCCCGGATTTATTGAAAAATTTTCATCTAAACTAGGATGGGAAACAAAAGTTATTAATGGTGGCGTACAAGGTATAGCAGAGATGTGTGGCGATTATTATATTAAAATGAAACCAATTGCCGATGTAATTCATTACGACTTTGAACCGCCTAATGCCGAGAAAAATCCTTTGTGGGACGACATCCCCACAAAAAAAATGTTTGCTAAAATGTATGGATACAATTTTTCTAAGCTTACAAAAGAACGCCTGCAAGGTAAGTTGCGACAGCAATGGATGATGTTTAGAACATGGCAAATTGGTGAAGCTCTTCGTTTGTGGGCGAAGTATGTTCATTCAATTAATCCCGATTGGGAATTAACGGTTAGTCAGGGTAATGGAAATCCTAATAAACATGTTCATTATTGGGTTTATAACGATATTCCCAATATAACTCATATGCCGCAAATATATACACGTAGCCCGATGTTTGTTACCCGAACAATTATTTCGTTAAAAAACCGCTATCCTACCGTAAAATTCTTTCCATACATTAGCTCAATGGTAGTAGCAGATAAAGGCTGGTCGGCAGTTTCTCCTATTTATTCAAAATTTATTTCAATGGCTATGCTTGGTTGTGTTGGAGGAGCACAATGGCCGGATATCCGACGTGGATATGATATGGAGTATATTTGGGAAACTTCTCGTGCAATGAGAGACATTGCATATTTGGAAGATTATGTATACAACGGAAATATTTATGATAATATTGATATAATTGCAGTTAATTCTGAGGAAAATTGGGAGGAAAATTCATTTTCGAGAGCTTATGAATTAAATGGTAAAATCTTAGTTGCTTTTAACAATATGCACGAAACGAAGTATGCAAAAGTTAAAGTTTCTCTTGGCGGTATTTCAGGAGATGGATGGTATGTGCGCAATCCTGTTACAGGAGAAAGTATTCATTCGCCAAGTGGTAACAGTTGGAGTAGCGATGAATTAAATAAAAATTTAGTATATAGCGTTCCGAAAAATACTCTTGGTATGCTTCTGATATACAGAAAATAATAAACAAAGCAGTTTTAATACTGAATGGTAAAGTTACGATAAGTACTTAAATTAAAAAGAAATAGAATGGGACAAAACAAAAAACTCAGCTTAGTAGAAGTAATATCAATGGCAGTTGGCACAATGATAGGGGCCAGCATTTTTTCGATTTTTGGGTTAGGCGCAAAAATCGCCGGAAATGATTTACCTGAAGCATTTATCCTTTCAGGGATTTATGCGTTAGTTGTTGCATATTCATATGCAATTTTGGGAGGAAAGATAATATCAAATGCAGGGCCAATTGCGTTTATATTAAAAGGACTAGGAGATAGCATTATAACTGGAGTACTAAGTATACTTATGTGGTTAACGTATGTAATATCAATAGCACTTTTTGTTAAAGGTTTTGCTGGCTATTTACTTCCTTTTATACATGTTGAACCAACAACATTTACAATTGGAATAGTTGAAGTAATAGTTATCTCATTTTTTACAGCGTTAAACTTCTTTGGAAGTAAAGCTGTTGGGAAAGCCGAATTTTACATAGTACTCATAAAACTATCTATTCTGTTAGTATTTATACTAGGTGGATTTATGACAATTAATTGGGAAATGGCAAAACCTAGTTTCGATGCCCAACAGACAAATGGTTTGCTTAATGCATCTATTATTTTTTTCCTTTCCTATATGGGGTTTGGCCTTATTACCAATGCTTCTGAGAACATTAAAAATCCGACAAAAAATGTACCTCGTGCAATATTTATAAGTATATTATTTGTAATGCTTTTTTACATATTAATCTCACTTGTTACAATTGGCAATTTGCCACTTCGAGATATTATTAAAGCACAAGAGAATGCATTAGCAATAGCGGCAAAACCATTTTTGGGTAATTTTGGATTTATTCTAATTACAATTGGAGCTTTATTTTCTATTTCGTCTGCATTAAATGCTACTATCTTTGGTGGAGCAAATATTGCGTATTCGTTGGCAAAGGATGGTGAGTTACCCGAATCTTTTGAAAGAAAAATATGGTTTAAATCGAGAGAAGGGTTATATATTACTGCTGGGTTAGGGCTTCTTTTCGCATTGTTTTTTGATTTAGGAGCAATAGCGTCAATTACAAGTACTGTATTTACAGTCATTTATATCTTTGTATTGATTTCTCATTTAAAATTACAAAAAGAATATGGCGGTAATAGAATACTTCTTTTTATTAACTTAATTATTCTTACAATCGTTTTTATTGCACTTATGAAATATCAATGGGATACACAAAGAAGTGCTTTTTATGGCAGTATATTTACCTTTGTTGGAGCTTTTGTTGTTGAATACTTCTATAGAAAATATGGGAAACGAGAAATGAAAGACTCATAAAATTCAGTAAAATATATTAATGCAAAATAGTATGAAAAAAGTAATTTGTATTAATGGAGGAGATAAGGAAATAGTAAAAAATCCATTATTCTTAAGTGCCCATTTATTGCGGGAATCCATTTATAACCTCATAAAAATAGATTACCCTGATTTTAACAGAAACTGTTACATTGCTGAGGACGAAGTAAAGAAATACAGGAATAAACATTTAGAAAGTCTTTTAAACAAAGAAGATAATGACGTGTATAATAATTTAGATAAAAACGTTATTAATTCCATTTTAAACAAAAAGACAATTTCAGATAATATTGAAGACGATTTGGAGGAAGATTCAACGATAGGCCAAAAAGTAGCTGATAAAGTTGCAAAGTTTGGAGGTAGTTGGACTTTTATTATTTCTTTTACGATTTTTCTTCTTATTTGGATGGGTGTAAATGTTTGGGTTTTAGCAACTCACCCATTCGACCCGTATCCATTTATACTATTAAATCTCATTTTGTCGACTCTTGCCGCTTTACAAGCTCCTGTTATTATGATGAGTCAAAACCGGCAAGAAGATAAAGATAGGAAAAGAGGTGAAAACGATTATAAAATAAACTTAAAAGC
>WGCT01000478.1 GCA_015493625.1 Draconibacterium sp.
CTTTGCGACTTTGCGGCTTTGCGAGAAACAAAAATTTAACGAAGTATTGATAAAACAGTTGATGCAGTAATAAGAAATTTTGAAATCATTGGTGAAGCATCAAAAAATCTTCCTGAAATTATTAAAGAAAAATATCAGGAAGTACCTTGGAGCGAGATGTATTTATTAAGGAATAAAATTACTCATGAATATTTCGGAATTGATTATGAAATAATCTGGGATGTATCGCTTAATTATCTGCCGGAAAATAAATTGCAAATTGATAAGATTCTGGAAACAGAGCGCAGTTGATGTATTATCGGAAACTCCCCCTTGGGGGATTTAGGGGGCTTTAATATGATTACTTTTCCCAATGCAAAAATAAATATAGGGTTGAATGTGGTTTCGAAACGCGATGACGGATACCACAATCTGGAAACTATTTTTTATCCGGTAAAATTGGCTGATGCGTTGGAGTTGGCAGAGTCGGATGAACTGCAATTTACTTCATCGGGAATTGAAATTGACGGCAAGCCCGAAAACAACCTTGTTGTTAAAACGTACAAACTCCTTCAAGAAGATTTTAAACTTCCGCCTGTAAAACTTCATCTGCATAAAATTATTCCATTTGGGGCAGGTTTGGGCGGTGGTTCGTCTGATGCTGCTTTTACATTAAAAATGTTGAATGATTATTTTAACCTTAAAATAAGTTCTGAAAAACTGCAACAATATGCTGCGCAACTTGGTGCCGATTGTCCGTTTTTTATTGAAAACAAACCCGTTTTTGCCACCGGAACCGGCGACCAATTTCAAACGGTAAATCTCGATTTATCGGCGTATAAAATAGTAATTGTAAAACCCGGTGTTTCGGTTAGCACACCCGACGCATTTAAAAATATTACTCCCCAAAAACCGTCGTTCAATTTAAAAGAGATTGAAACGCTTGCAATTGAAGAGTGGCGAAATGTTATTAAAAACGACTTCGAAAAAAGTGTTTTTAAATTTTATCCCGAAATTGAAAAACTAAAACACACACTTTACGAAATGGGTGCTGTTTACGCTTCCATGTCGGGTAGTGGCTCGGCGCTTTTTGGAGTATTTCGGGAGTTGCCTGAAAACTTTAAAAGTCATTTTCAAAAAGATGTTTTTCAGTATAAAGGTATCTTATAATTCACACCACCAACTCTTCAAAAGCTTCACGGTAAAACTGGTTTGTTTTTACTATTTCTTTGTGGCTTCCGAAAGCAGAAATTGTTCTGTTTTCAATTCCATAAATTTTATCGGTGTGGCGGGCAAGTTGTGGGCGATGTGTTACAAAAATAATTGCCATTTTGTTTTTTAGTTGATTCAATAAATCGATTACAAAATGTTCGGAGCGGCGTCCCATTGCAGCAGTTGCCTCGTCTAAAAGCAACAGTTGCGGCCGGCTGTAAAGTGCTCGTGCAAGAGCAATTAATTGTTGCTGACCGCCAGAAAGGTTTGTGCTGTTCTCGTTTATTATGGTTGAATAGTTTTGTTGAAATTCCATTATAAAATTATGAAACCCATGTTTTTGACAAAATTGAATCACTTTTTCTCCATCAGGCTGTTCTTCGAGAGCGATATTTTCTAAAACGGTCCCGTTAAAAAGCTGTACGTGTTGCGAAACTGCTGCTACCTGATTGCGCCAATCAACAGTTGATACATTGTTCCAGTTTTCCCCGTTTACTTTTATCTCACCCGACTCGAAAGAGTGAAACCGTTGCAGAACGCCTAACAAGGTGCTTTTTCCACAACCAATTTCGCCAAAAAATGTAACTACTTCACCTCTCTTTACAGACAGGTTAATATTTTGTAACAACAAATTTTTCCCGGGGAAACGAAAATTAAGGCTTTTAATTTTTACTTCATCAATCTGAATGTTATTTGATACGGCTGATCTGTTTTCGGTATTATATTCCGGTTCAGCCGATGCAAATTCGTACATCCTGTCGAAAGCAATCCGTGCTTCCTGTAATTGTATGTTTGCCATTGCAATATTTACCACCGATGTTGCCAGACTGCCAACAAGTGTAATGATTGCCATCATCTGCCCAAGCAACAGTTGTTCGTTTAAAACAAGGTAGGCACTCCACGAAATTATTCCGGTAATTAACAGCGAACTGCCAATTGTAATCCATAAATTTAATCGAATACCAAGCAGCCCTAAGTCGTACACCTTTTGCATAAAAAAGCTGTAAACGGTATTTATTATTTTCGAGAAAAGGTTCTCGCGATTAAACGTTTTTATGGTTTTTATTCCGTTTAACGTGTCGATGTATTTACTTTCGGTGGCTGCGTAGGTTTGCATTGTTTCGCGCTGTGCAACAATTATTTTACCGTTGTACCGCCACGCCAACAGCCCAAACAGCGGTATTGAAAGCAGACTTAACAGTGCTGTTGAAAGCGAATAGAAAAAGATGTATCCGGCAGAAGTAAATGCAATTAGCACGTCGATAATAATTTGGCTGCTCATATTTACTACCACTCGCTGAATGCGTTGTGCATCGTTCATTCGGGCAACCATGTCGCCGGTAGAGGTGCTGTCGAAAAAAGGTTTTGGCAAAAATAGCAGTTTCCCAAAAAAGTTTAAAATTAGCCGCGTGTTCATATCTTTGCTTTGGCGAACAAGAAAAATACCACGAACGTAGCCAATTAACGCTTTTGCCAGTAAAACGATTCCAAAAACAGTTACACCTAAAACAAGAGTTCGAACATCTTTTTCGGGTAAAATCCGGTCAATCAGTTTTTGAGAAAAAATAGCCGTTGCCAAACCAAGAACCGAAATAACGACCCCGAGAAAAGCTGCAATCCCTAAAACCGGATAATCATCTTTTATCAGTTGTAGAAACCATTTTCGTTTGCTTTGCGATTCGTTTTTTCGGGTAACAAAATTTTTGTTCGGTGTAAGTTTTAACAGGGCTTTGCTTTTCCAAACTTCTTTTAACTCTTTCGCAGTATATTCTGTAATTCCTGTAGCAGGGTCGCCAATGGTAAATTTCTCGGTTTCGAATCCGTAACAAACAACAAAATGTTCCAGCGTTTTGTCTTTGAGAATATGTAAAATTACCGGTGCATCTAACTCTTTAAGGTTTTTAATTTCGGCTTCGTATCCGGCAACCTCGAAATTTAACTTTTGTGCTGCCTGGTACAACCCCAATAAACTCGTGCCGTTTAATGTTGTGCCACTTGTTTCGCGCAACTTCTCCTGCGTGGTTTCGCCACCGTAGTATTTTACCA
>WGCT01000479.1 GCA_015493625.1 Draconibacterium sp.
ATATTGAATATGAATTTTAAAAACGACGTTGAAGCACTCGATGCATTGCGCAATAAATTCGATGAGTTAACAAAAGAGATAGGTAAAGTAATTTATGGGCAGGACAAAGTAATCACACAGGTTTTAATTTCACTGTTTAGTCGTGGTCATGTTCTGCTAATTGGCGTGCCCGGACTGGCAAAAACCCTGTTGGTAACCACCATTGCCGAAATTCTCGGACTGAAATACAACCGCATTCAGTTTACTCCCGATTTAATGCCCTCCGATATAATTGGCACCGAAATTCTCGACAACGAACGAAATTTTAAATTCATTCAGGGCCCGCTCTTCGCCAACATTATTCTAGCCGACGAAATAAATCGTACACCACCCAAAACACAATCGGCACTGCTCGAAGCCATGCAAGAGAAATCGGTTACTGCTGCCGGCCAGCATTTCGAACTCGACAAACCATTTTTTGTTCTGGCAACGCAAAACCCTATCGAACAGGAAGGAACCTATCCGCTGCCCGAAGCTCAACTCGACCGGTTTATGTTCTCCGTATGGCTCGATTATCCGAAATACGAAGATGAACTCACCATTGTAAAGAACACAACATCGACTTCAGACATCGATTTAAAAACCATTATAACAGGAAAAGAGATTCGTTACTATCAGGAATTGATTCGGAAAATTCCAATTAACGACAATGTACTAAAATATGCTGTTGAACTGGCTGCAAAAACACGTCCGAATACAGAAAAAGCAGCAGAAATTTCCAATAAATTTCTAAAGTGGGGTGCAGGTCCGCGTGCCTCGCAATATCTGGTTTTAGGGGCAAAAACACACGCAGCTTTGCACGGAAAATATTCGCCCGACATAGAAGATGTAAAAGCAATAGCACCTTCTATTTTGCGCCACCGCATTATTAAAAACTACAAAGCCGAAGCCGAAAACATTTCGGTTGACGGCATTATTGATAAACTGCTTTAATGTTTCCGCTATTTGTAAATAGAACTTTCAAACTCTCTCCCACTCTTTCGGCATTCTTGCTTTTGGCGTTTATATTTGTTTCGTCAGTTGCTTTTTCTCAGGAGAAAAAAAAGGTGGAAATACTCTACACGGGTTATGGCGAATCGGTGGCCGGAAGAGGCACAAATGTTCAACGACTTGTCGACAGTGTTTACATTCGCCATAAAGATATACTAATGTGGTGCGACACCGCCTACCTCTACTCGGGAACCAACAAAGTTGATGCTTACGGACATGTTCATATTAAACAGGGCGACACACTCGACTTGTATGCGGCCAATATTCTTTACAACGGCGATATTAGCTTTGCACGCGCCTGGGGAAACGTAGTTTTACGCAACAAAACCACACACCTCTATTCCGATACAATTGATTACGATTTAGATAAAAACATAAGCTATTACAACTGTTACGGTAAAATTGTTGACAGCACAACGACCCTCACAAGTAAAATTGGGAAATACTATATGGATAACGACATTATCGACTTTTTTATCGATGTAAAAGGAACAAATGAGAAGTTCACTCTGGAAAACGATACGTTGAAATACAATACGGTAACCGGAAAAATGTTTGTTGAAGGTCCCACAATAATTCGAGATACGGCAAATACACTGTTTACAAAATTTGGTTGGTACGACTCGCACACCGGCGAAGTAGAATTACAGCGAAAAGCAATTATTTATAGTAGCACACAAAAAATAGAGGCCAAATATATTCGATACGACAAAATAACCGGGAAAGGAAAAGCACGGGGGACGGTGCGAATTGAAGACACTAAAAATCGCTCTATTATTAAAGGAAACAAAGCAAAATTCAATAAAATAACCGAAAAAGCAATGGTAACCGATTCGGCTGTTTATATGTCGTACACCAGTTCCGACACGCTCTTTTTACATGCCGATACGCTGCGCACTTCGCCCGACACAGTTGAAAACGAAAAGATTGTTTCAGCCTATTATGGCGTTCGTTTTTTCCGCACCGACATGCAGGGAATATGCGATTCGATGGTCTATTTTACAAAAGACTCGGTAATTCAACTCTATCAAAACCCCGTAATATGGTCGGAGAACCACCAACTTTCGGCCAATGTAATTGAGATGCAACAGCATGCCGATGGCCCCGATGAACTCCATATGACAAAAAATAGTTTTATTATCTCGAAACAAGACACCGGACAGTTCGACCAAATAAAAGGAAAAGAAATGGTGGGCTACATAGTTAACAGAGAGCTCACAAAAATTAATGTAAACGGAAACGGACAAACACTATATTATGCACGCGACGACGACAAAATAATAGGACTAAACAAAGCCGAAAGCAGCAAAATATCAATCCGTTTTAAGGAGGGTAAAATTTATAAAATCTATTTTATTAAAGCCCCCGAAGGCGAACTAAAACCACTCGATAAAGTTTCTCAAAGCGATAAAGAGCTAAAAGATTTCGACTGGATGATACGAAAACGCCCTTACTCGAAATACGATATCTTTCGAAAGGAAGATTTAGTTCCAACTGAAAAAATAGATAGTCCCAAAAAAGAAAAAGAAAATTTGAACCGATAAAAAGCACACACTCAAACCAAAAAGTTTTTTAAAAATACAACGTTATTTTTATTGAAGTTGGTTGAAATTATAGAGGTTTTTCGAGAGGAATAGATTTTCAAATTGACTTTGACCAACATCATTAC
>WGCT01000480.1 GCA_015493625.1 Draconibacterium sp.
GCTCGATGGTACAGCAATTGTTATTTCGCCATTAATTGCTTTAATGAAAAACCAAGTCGATGCAATTCGAGGTGCGCAGGAGGAAGATAATGTGGCTCACTTTTTAAATTCATCGTTATCGAAAGCAGCCATACAAGAGGTAAAAACCGATGTGCTAAACGGGAAAACAAAATTACTATACGTTGCTCCCGAGTCGCTTACAAAAGAGGATAATATTGAGTTTCTGAAAAAAATAAAAATTTCGTTTTACGCCATCGACGAGGCACATTGTATTTCGGAGTGGGGGCACGATTTTCGTCCCGAATACAGGAGAATAAGACCGATAATTGAGGAGATTGGTCACTCGCCTGTGGTGGCTTTAACAGCAACGGCAACGGCAAAAGTGCAGCACGATATTCAAAAAAACCTTGGAATTCTCAATGCTCAGGTTTTTAAAGCTTCGTTTAATCGCGAAAATTTATATTACGAAGTTCGCCCGAAAGTAAAACCCGAAAATCAAATCATCAAATTCATTAAGCAGAACGAAGGGAAATCGGGAATTATCTACTGCCTGAGTCGTAAAAAGGTGGAAGAGATTGCCGAGACACTTCTTGTAAATGGCATAAAAGCGTTGGGATATCATGCCGGAATGGATGCTGCAACACGGTCGGCAAATCAAGATAAATTTTTGATGGAAGAGGTAGATGTAATTGTGGCAACCATTGCATTTGGCATGGGAATCGACAAACCCGATGTACGATTCGTTATTCACTACGATATACCCAAAAGCCTTGAAGGCTATTATCAGGAAACCGGACGTGCCGGTCGCGACGGAGGCGAAGGGAAATGCATTACTTTTTACAGTTACAAAGACATTCAGAAACTCGAGAAATTTATGCATGGCAAACCGGTTGCCGAACAGGAAATTGGAAAGCAACTGCTACTCGACACCGTTTCATATGCCGAATCGGCCATTTGCCGCCGGGTAATTCTATTGCACTATTTTGGCGAAAAATACGAACAGGGAAATTGTGGAAACTGCGACAATTGTTTAAATCCGAAAGAGCAAATTGAAGCAAAAGATGAAGTTGTTCTTGCCATAAAAGCAATACTCGAAGTAAACGAAAAATACAAAGGCGACCACATTGCCAATATTTTAATTGGAAATAAATCGGCAGCAATAAAATCGTTTAAACATTACGAAAATAAATATTTTGGCGAAGGCAAAGACCACGACGAACGGTTTTGGAATGCTGTTTTCCGCCAGTCGATGGTGGCCGGAATACTAAATAAAGACATTGAAAACTACGGCTTATTAAAAGTAACACAAAAAGGGCACGACTTTTTGGCCAATCCGGTTAGTTTTATGTTGGTGAAGAACCACGAATACGAAGAAGAAGGTGACACCGCAAGCGGAGGAGGAGCCCCGTCGGGTGCTTCGAGCGGTGACCCGCAACTGTTTTCTATGTTAAAAGACTTACGTAAAAAAGTTGCAAGAAAACACAATCTGCCACCTTTCGTTATTTTTCAGGATCCTTCGCTGGCCGATATGTCAATTCAATACCCAATTACTACCGAAGAACTTCAGCATATTCAAGGTGTGGGACAAGGGAAAGCACGTAGATACGGAAAGGAGTTTGTGGCATTAATAAAAAGATATGTTGATGAAAACGAAATTGAACGTCCCGAAGATTTAATTGTAAAAACGGTTGCAAACAAATCGAAATTAAAAGTTTACATCATTCAAAGTATCGACAGGAAAATCTCGTTTGAAGACATTGCCAACTCAAAAGGGATTGAGATTTTAGATTTAATTAACGAAGTTGAAGCGATTGTAAACTCGGGAACACGACTTAACATCGACTATTACATTAATGATATTTTAGACGAAGATCATCAGGAAGAGGTGTTCGACTATTTTAGAGAAGCCGAAACCGATTCGGTACAAGATGCACTGGATGAACTGGGCGAAGACGAATATTCGGAAGAAGATATTCGCCTGATGCGGATTAAATTTTTCTCTGATTTGGGAAATTAATTAAGCATTTTACTTTCACAATATATTAAGAGTCGTTTGTTGGCTCTTTTTTTATGCGCAATTTTGTTGTAGAAATTATTACTTTTGCACCGCTTTTTATTGATAACAATTTGAAAAACAAAAATATGACAGATTATAAAGTTGCCGATATAACATTGGCCGATTTTGGGAGAAAAGAGTTGAATATTGCAGAAAAAGAGATGCCGGGACTGATGTCGATTCGGACAAAGTTTGGCCCGTCGAAACCATTAAAAGGAGCACGCATAACAGGAAGTCTGCACATGACCATTCAAACCGCAGTTTTAATTGAAACATTGGTTGAGTTGGGTGCCGATGTGCGTTGGGCAAGTTGTAACATATTTTCGACACAAGATCATGCCGCCGCTGCCATTGCCGCTACAGGAGTACCGGTTTTTGCATGGAAAGGCGAAACACTCGAAGAGTACTGGTGGTGTACAAAACAGGCACTAAGTTTTCCCGGCGGGAAAGGACCGCAACTTATTGTTGACGATGGAGGCGATGCAACACTTCTTATTCATAAAGGATATGCTGCAGAGAACGATGCAACAGTTTTAGATGTTGACCCGGAGAGCGAAGAGGAGGGCGAAATTCTAAAACTATTGAAGAGCACACTCGCCGAAGATAACCAAAAATGGCACCGTACAGTTGCGGAATGGAAAGGTGTTTCGGAGGAAACAACAACCGGAGTACACCGTCTGTATCAAATGTTCGACAGGGGAGAATTGCTTGTTCCGGCGATTAATGTAAACGACTCGGTAACAAAATCGAAATTCGATAACTTATACGGATGTCGCGAATCGTTGGCAGATGGAATTAAGAGAGCAACCGATGTAATGATTGCCGGTAAAGTTGTTGTAGTTGCCGGATACGGCGATGTTGGAAAAGGATGCGCCCACTCGATGCGAAGTTACGGAGCTCGTGTAATAGTTACCGAAATTGACCCTATTTGTGCTCTCCAGGCAGCTATGGAAGGATTCGAAGTAAAAACAATGGAAGATGCACTTCCTGAAGGAAATATTTACGTAACAACTACCGGAAACAAAGATATTATTACGGCGAAACACATGTCTGAAATGAAAGATCAGGCCATTGTTTGTAACATCGGCCATTTCGATAACGAAATTCAGGTAGCTGAGTTAGAAAATTGGTCAAACATTAAAAAGAAAAATATTAAACCACAGGTCGATAAATATACTTACGAAGATGGTCACAGTATTTTTCTACTCGCCGAAGGACGTTTGGTAAATCTCGGTTGCGCAACCGGACACCCCTCGTTTGTAATGAGTAACTCGTTTACCAATCAAAGTTTGGCACAAATCGATTTATGGCAAAACGACTATGAAGTTGGCGTTTTTACCCTTTCGAAAAAACTCGACGAGGAAGTAGCCCGTTTGCACCTCGAACAGTTGGGTGTTAAACTTACAACACTTTCCGACGACCAGGCCAAATATCTTGGCGTACCGAAAGAGGGACCATTTAAACCGGAACACTATAGGTATTAAGTCGTTCGTACCAATTTATATTCAACTCAAATAGCTTTCGTGAGTTGAGCAGACAAAAGAGGATTCAAAAAAACTGGGTCCTCTTTTTTTTTTTGATTTTCTCCAAATTGACATGAGTTTCAGAGCGAAACAGATATGCACATCTATCCTGACTTTTTGTTAAAGTTCCGGAATTAACAATTCATTCATAAAATTAAAGTAAATTGACTGAAGACAATTAGGAGACAATTCGGTTTGAGCTGACACTTTTCTTCCCTATCTTTAAAACCTGCAATACAGACCTAATTTTAACGTTATGATTTCAATACAAAATAATCTGGGGCTTTATACCGACTTTTACGAATTAACTATGGCGCAGGGCTATTTTCTGCAAGGAAAAAAAGATGAAAAAGCTACATTCGATTATTTTTTTAGAACCAACCCATACAAAGGCGGATTTACAGTTTTTGCTGGATTACAGGATTTCCTCGACTTATTGGCAAATTTCACTTTCAGCGAAAGCGATATTGAATACCTTCGCGGGCAAGGGTTAAAAAACAATTTTTTAACCTATTTAAAAGCGTTTACTTTTTTGGGCGATATTTTTAGTGTATCCGAGGGCGAAATAGTTTTCCCAAACGAACCGATTCTAAGAGTTGAAGGAAACATTATTGAGTGCCAGCTTATTGAAAGTATGCTGCTTAATATTCTAAATTTTGAATCGCTGATTGCCACAAAAGCATTCCGGATTAAACTGGTTTCGGGCGAAACAACCTTTTCCGATTTTGGTTTGCGGCGAGCACAAGGATTTGGTGCTCTGCACGCCAGCCGGGCTGCAATTATAGGTGGCGCTTCTTCTACATCGAATGTACTTGCAGGCAAGCAACTCGATGTGCCAATTACCGGAACACAGGCACACAGCTGGATTTTAAGTTTTGATAATGAACTCGAGGCATTTCGGGCTTTTGCTGCAGTAAATCCGGAGAATACAGTTTTATTGGTCGATACATTTAACACGCTGAAAACAGGTGTTCCGAATGCCATAAAAGTGGCCAAAGAGATGGAGCAAAAAGGGCAGCGACTAAAAGCAATTCGGCTCGACAGCGGCGATTTGGCGTACCTGAGTAAAAATACGCGTAAAATGCTCGACAATGCCGGACTCGGTTATGTAAAAATAATAGCATCGAACCAGCTAAACGAGTTTGTTGTAAAAAGTCTTTTGCACGACCAAAACGCCCCCATCGATGCATTTGGAATTGGTACCGAATTAATTACCGGAAAGAGCGACGCAGCACTCGACGGGGTTTACAAGCTGGCAGTTTTAAACAATCGCCCGAAAATGAAATTCTCGGAAAATATTGAAAAAGTTACTCTGCCCGGGAAAAAACAGTTGATTCGGTATTTCGATGAAAACGGGAAATTCTTTCGCGATGGAATTTTATGCTCCGACGAAAATCCTGATGAAATCCAAACCATTTTTCATCCTGTTTATCCCGAAAAAAACACCAATATCTCGAATCTGAAAAAGCAATTGCTTACACAAAAAGTTATGGACAAAGGAACAACACTATTAAAACGAAGAAATCCACTTCATATTCATAATTATCTGAAAGAGCGGTCGAAATATTTGCCACAAGAACACAAGCGTTTCATCAGTCCGCATATTTATAAAACAGGAATTTCGAAAAAACTAATGGAAACGCGAAACCTACTGGCAAACGAACAAAAATCGCAATAGATTAATAAAGTTTAAAACTTCAAACTTTTTTTACATTCATACTAACAACATTCTTATGACCAACATTATTAGACCAACATTAATTCTCGACAAAGAGATTTGTTTAAACAACATTAAAAAAATGGCACGGAAAGCGGCTGAATACAATTTAAAATTCAGGCCACATTTTAAGACCCACCAGTCGGCAGAGATTGGCGAATGGTTTAGGCTTTTCGGGGTTGATGCAATTACTGTTTCGTCGGTGCAAATGGCAGAGTATTTTGCCGCAAACGGATGGAACGATATTACCATTGCCTTTTCGGTTAATATTCGGGAGATTGAAAATATTAACCGGCTGGCAGCCAACATAAACCTAAATGTTCTGGTCGAGAACAGGGAGGCTGCCGCTGCTCTTGCCGGTAAATTGATGCACAAACTGGGGGTTTATATAAAAATCGATACCGGAGGCCACCGCACCGGAATTTCCTCTTCGAAAACAGGTGCAATCAACTCCATTCTTAAACAGTTGAACGTGAACAGCAAAATTACGTTCAAAGGGTTTTTAACACATGCCGGACAAACCTATTCGGCAAAATCGACCAACGAGATTTTCAGTCGACACTTCGACGCAGTTCTTCAACTGAAAGCACTAAAACAGAAGTATAAGAAAGAGTTTCCTAACATTGAAGTTAGCATTGGCGACACACCTTCAGCATCGATTTGTACCATTTTCGACGGTATTGATGAAATTCGACCGGGTAATTTTATTTTTTACGATTTAATGCAGTACAATCTTGGGGTTTGTTCGCTCGACGATATTGCCGTAAAAATGGTCTGTCCGGTTGTTGCGAAACATCCTTCGCGAAACGAAGTGGTTATTTATGGCGGTGCTGTACACTTCTCGAAAGAGGCCATTACAAATGTAAACGGGAAAAATATTTACGGACGAATTTTAACTGCTCAAAACCACACAAAAGAGTTGCTGCCTCCGCTAAATTATGTATCGAAACTTTCGCAGGAACACGGTACTTTAAAAGTAACACACAATCAGTTAAAGAATTTTACTATTGGTAATTTTGTTGAGATTATTCCGGTTCATTCCTGTTTAACTGCTAATGTTATGGGGCATTATATAACCACAACCGGCAAAATAATTTCGATGATGCCAAAATATTAATACCAATTTCCGGGATACAATAAAACAAATTCGAAAAAAATAGACAAGACAGTTTTAGTAACAATTTCGCCTATTTTTCAGGAATATTTTCGAGCGTTGTAACCAAAAAATCCCAAAATTTCTGAACGGTTTCAATATTTACTTTTTCGTCGGGAGAGTGAGGGAAACGGATGGTTGGACCAAACGAAATCATATCCCAATGAGGATAAGTTCCTCCAAGAATTCCACATTCCAATCCGGCATGAATAGCTTTTATTTCCGGAATTTTTCCAAACTTTTTGTTATAAATTCCCTGCATGGTTTTTAAAATTGGCGAATCCATATTGGGCTTCCACCCCGGATATGCGCCACTAAAAATTACTTCTGCGCCAGCCAGTTCGAAAACAGCTTTAATACGAGTAGCCAGTTCTGCCCGTGCCGAATCTACCGAGCTGCGCATTAAACTTGCACAGACAATTGTTTTTGCTTCGGCATTCGATTTCACAATTGCCAGATTCGTTGATGTCTCAACCATTCCTTCCATACTGTTACTCATTCGAATAACTCCGTTCGGGCACGCAATTACTGCAGCGGTTAAATTGGTTTGTGTCGTTGTATCAATTACCACTTCGGGTAAATCTGTCTCCTCAACAGTTATTTTTAATTCCGGCTCGGTTGCCGAAAGCTCGTTTTTTACATCGGCGGTAATTTTATCGACCAATGCTTTAAATTCAGCAACTTTCTTTTTATCGACAGCAACTACCGCAAATGTTTCGCGTGGAATTGCATTTCGCAAGCTACCACCGTTAATATGTGCCAATTTCACCCCCAAATTTTGGGCTGCATATAAAATGCGAAAGAAAATTTTATTCGAGTTTCCTCTGCCAAGAGGAATGTCAATTCCCGAATGACCGCCTTTTAGTCCTATAATGTTGAGGTTCATTCCAACAAAACCTTCCGGAGTTTTTTCTTCAGAATAAGAGAATGTAATGGTTGCATCTTCGCCGCCGGCACACCCCACATACAGTTCGCCCTCATCTTCCGAGTCGAGATTAATAAGAATATCTCCGTCTAAAACACCTGCTTTCAATCCGTTTGCACCGTCCATTCCGGTCTCTTCGGTGGCAGTTAAAAGTGCCTCCACCGGTCCGTGTTTTAATATTTTCGATGCAAGAACAGCCATGGCCGCCGCCACTCCAATTCCGTTATCGGCTCCCAAAGTTGTTCCATTTGCTGTAACCCAGTCGCCATCGACAAAAGCCTCAATCGGGTCGGTTTCGAAATTATGATTTTTATCGCTGTTTTTTTGCGGAACTATATCGAGGTGTCCTTGCAAAATAACCCCTTTTCGGTTTTCCATTCCCGGTGTGGCCGGCTTTTTAATAATCACATTTCCGGTTTCATCCTTCAGCGTTTCGAAACCTAAACTTTTACCAAAATTTACAGCCCATTCCTCAATTTTCTCTTCGTGTTTCGAGGGGCGTGGAATTTGGAGCATCTCGTTAAAAACACTCCAAACCTCTTTGGGTTGAATATCTTTTACCTGAGTCATAACAGATGTTTAAAAAAATCAGAATAACGATTAATGAATACCTTTCATTGCTTTGTTAAGCAACGGAGAAAGAATTACCAAAAGAATTCCCGACCCCAACATTACCATCATAATAAACGGATAGAGTGAGAAGTCGAATTTATTCAGAATTCCCTCGAGCATACCTGCCAGATAGTTGCCGGCTGCAAAACTTGCCATCCAGAGGCCCATAACCACCGAAACCAGTTTTGCAGGTGCCAGTTTTGTAATCATCGATAACCCGATTGGCGAAAGCATTAATTCGCCTAAAGTTAAGAGTACATAAACCGATACCAGCCATAACGGAGAAACTAAATTGCCGCCCTGTGCCAGGTCAGATGCTTTCGACATAACAAAGAATGCCAATGCTCCAAAAAAGAGACCAAGAGCAAATTTCAAGGGAGTTCGCGGATTCCATCCCTTTTTGTCGAGCCATAACCACATAATTGAGTAGAGCGATGCAAAAACCAGAATGGAAAACGAATTTACATTTTGAAACCAGGTAGCCGGCATCTCCCAACCAAACATCATTCGGTTTGTGTTTTCTTTGGCAAACAGACTAAATGTTCCGCCGGCTTGTTCGAATCCGGCCCAAAAAACAATATTAAAAATTGCTAGAATAATTATTACTCCCATTCTGCTCCATTCGCTAGCTCCCTTTGTTCCTTTAAAAATAGTGTACGACAAGCCAATAAATATTGCAGCAAAACCGCCATAAGTAATTACCGATTTAATAATTTCGGGCAACAGTCCCCAAATATAAATAAGGGCAAAAATTCCAAAGACCAACCCTGCAACATAAATAAAAATAGTTCGCCAGTCGCCACCATCTAAAACAAATTTATCGGCGGCAGTTTTAGGCGGCAGCCCGTGATGTTCAAGTGTGCGTTCTTTTGCTTTCAGCCATAAAATTCCTAAAATCATACCTATGCCGGCAGCGAGAAATCCATAACCCCATTCAATATTTTCGCCCAGTCCGCCGGCAATAAAAGTTCCGAGGATAGCACCTAAATTAATTCCAAGATAAAAGATATTAAAAGCCGAATCTTTCATTGGGTCGTTATCGTCGTAGAAATTACCTACCACGGTTGAAATATTTGGTTTAAAGAACCCGTTTCCAATAATTAAGACCCCCAATCCGAAGTTAAAAAGAAACTGTCGCGAATCAGTACTGTGCTGTGTAGATTGGTAAAGCAGAGCGCTCGATGCAAGAAGAAACTGCCCGATTGCCATTACA
>WGCT01000481.1 GCA_015493625.1 Draconibacterium sp.
CATATAATAACCAGTAAATTAAGCATTGTAAACAATTGTTAATTTACCCGATTATTAAATTTGTCCCGATCTATATTGCAATGGCGAAATACCTGTTTCGCGCTTAAAAAATTTAGAAAAATAACTCTGGTCGGGAAAACTTAAACGCGTGGCAATTTCGGCTACAGTTAAATTTGTATGAACCAGTAACCGTTTAATTTCGAGTACTTGTTTAGCTTTTATTATTTGCAGCGATGTTTTTCCGGTTAGCTGCGTAACCGTTTGTGTAAGATGATTGGCAGTAATGAGGAGAATATCGGCATATTCGCTTACCGTTAAATTATTATGGTAATTTTCTTCGACAAGCTGCAAGAATTTTTTCACAAGAATATGCCCTTTCCCTTTGTTTAAGCTGCTTTCTCCGCTTTTATATAGTGTTGCACTGGTTGTTAATATCAGGTCGAGAACAGAACGAAGCAACTCGATTGAGTAATTACTGCCTTTTTGTATTTCGGCTACTCCACGTTTAAATAGGCTTTCAAGAAACTCAACATCGGCGGCAGATTGCAAATACAAAGGTGGATTGTCTTGCTGAACGGTAAAAAAGAACGGAAACTCGATTAATCTGTTTTGATTGGTTTTATTGATAAGATAAAACTCGGCTGTAAAAATAAATATGAATCCTTCGATATCGTTCGAGAAATCGATTTTATGTGCCTGTCCCGGCGACATAAAGAATATGCACGGTGGTTTTATCTCATATTTATTGCTGTCGATAACATGAAACCCCGCTCCTTTTGAGAGATACAGAACTTCGAAAAAGTCGTGCCGATGTGGATATTCAACACTAAAATGTCGGTTGGCATCGAATGGTTCAACCTGAAAAAGTTGACGCTCCTCACCCGAATCGGTAAAACTTTGCAGACTATAAACCGGAATATGTTCTGATTTTGATTTCATAAAATTATTCGTCAGGCGAAAATATAAATTATTAGCTATTTTTATGCCGATGAAAAGAGAGAAGATTTATAAATTTGATGATTTTCAACGGAATACCGGTCTGTATTCGGGGAACTCTTTTTTAGCAAAACCGATAAGAACAGGAAAGCGATGTGGTTTAAGTATATCCAACATTCAAATTAAACTAACTCTGTTTTCAATACTGTTTGTACTGCAAATTGCTTTTGGGGGAGGGAATTTGTTAGCAAACAATCCTGATAAATTTAAAACAATCAAGTTTCATTCAACGAGAATAACCAATCGATATCTTACTTTTAAAATAGATTCAGTAAAAAACTATAACTTTAATAACAGGAATAAAAAGCGCGGATTAAAACCTTACATCGCCCCCACCCTGCTTATTTCGGCTGGTACGGCCCTTCACTTCTCTACCAATGCAAAAGAGAATTTTCAAGATTGGGTACAAAGCAACTTTGCATACTCGGGCAGTGCCGACGATTATCTGCGTTACGCTCCTCTTGCTGCTGTTTACTCGCTAAATTTATTCGGAGTAAAAGGAAAAAACAATTTTGGAAACCGCACTGCACTGGCTCTTAAAAGTCTTTTATTGAATGATTTAATTGTGTCGGGATTAAAACGGTGGAGCGATGAAACCCGGCCAAATGGCGATGCTCATTCTTTTCCTTCGGGGCACACTTCGGTGGCTTTCGCAATGGCGCATTTTATGCACAAAGAGTATGGCGATTTAAGTGTGTGGTACAGCATTGGAGCATACAGTTGTGCCACTGCTGTTGGCGTAATGCGCGTGGCAAAAAATGCACACTGGATTTCGGATGTTGTGGCCGGTGCCGGAATTGGTATTTTATCGACCGAGTTGGTTTACCTTACACATCTTTATAAATGGGACTGCAATCACATAAAGAATTTCGATATTTTTCCGTTTAAAGTGGGCAAACAAAAAGGAATTACAATGGTATATAACTTTTAAACAGTTAACGTTTAATTTTATAGAAAGGCAAGTATGGCGACACTTTTCCTCTCGAACGTTTGCGTTTTGCACCTCTGTTGCTTTGCTTGCTGCTTTTATTACGAACTGGTTTTGGCCGGGCAGGTTTATTTATTAGCAAGGCAATTCCGGCCGACATAGAAAAAGAGTGAATTTTTGTTGGTTTAAAAAGTGCTTCAAAATTGTCGGTTAATGCAAACAACTGAAAATATTGTGTCTCCCACTGCATTCCAAAACCAAAAGTGAACGATGAAGTCCCATACATATTTATATTCTCGAATAACGACAATCCGTTAACCTTTTGCAACACATTAAATGAGAGGATATTTAAGTATGAATTTTTATAAAATGCCGACTGATTAGTAAATCCAAACGAAAGTTTCTCATACACATCGTAACGGTATTGCAGTGTAAGTCTGGGAGTTAGCACGTGTCCTGTTTTTACAGTGTCAACAACCGGTCGATACAAAAAAGCGTAATCGTCTTTTGTGTCTACAATTAACTTATAAGGGTCTATATAACCTTCGGAATTGGGATACTCTATGTATTTATAGATTTCATCATCGTCGTTAGAAAAAACATAACTGGTATCTTGTGCAAAATCTAATGTTGTATGTCTGAACCATATTGCCCCTAAATTGGTGACACTTGCCGAAAACCAACTTCGGTCGCTAAAGTTATATGTTGCTCCAATATCAATTCCAAGCCCCGGGTTGTTGTAATTTTTCATGTATTTCCGAAAAGCATTTTCGCTGTTTACCGCCAAAACAAGATTCTCCTCGCTTAAATAAAAAACAACAGGCAATTCCATTTTCCCCGCTCCTCTATGTCGTAATTCAATCTGGTCGCCCGACTTGGTATAATCAATACCGTAATTCCACTCTTTTATATCGGTAAATGCAGCTCCAAACAGCAATTTTCCTCTTATGCCAAGGGTTATTTTTTCGTTATAGTTTAGTGAATAACCAACAGAAAACTCACGAAATCCGGCTCCTGAATATTTAATATTTTTAGCATTGTACGTATAGAATGTAGCCGGCGAGTTTACTCCTTCTTCAAAATCTTTTTTAATTAAATTAAACCGAAGCGACGACTCCATTTTCTCTTCATACGAGAAACTCATACGTCCGTTAGAAACCGGAATATCGACATATATTACCGGAACAGCTGCCTGGTCTTTTATAAAATACTCCGATTCGCCTCCTCTGCTCCGGTAGAGTTTATCGAAATCGAAAGCAGGATTATTTTCATCGTCGGAGTACAGTAAATCGTCGATTTTAAAGCTGCTATTGTTACCCAAACGGGCACCGGCAAATCCTAAAACAGAAATAACAATGGCATCGTCGTTACGCATATACGAAGGATTTAATAACCGTGAATGGAAATTATCATGAAGCATAAACAGTGAACCCGATACTTGTGAATACACTTTTTCGGACATAAAAAAGTTAAGCACAATCAGAGGTATAATTAACTTTACAATAAATATCTTTTTTTGCTCCATCTGATTTATAAACTCACTTTTATGCAAATTGTTATTTGTAAACTCAAATCCCATAACTTTTCAGAAGTCAAATCTACAAAAAACCATTTAAACACAATCGGTTTAAATTCGTCAGATTTAATTACTTTTGGCTGCAGCAAAAACGGAGCTTATATTTTTAAAATATGATTTCAGAAAAGAAAATGGACAAAAAACGCTGGCACGTTGTTTATACACGTTCGCGGGCCGAGAAAAAGGTGTTTGCCGAGCTCACTCGAAAAGGAATTGAATGTTTTCTCCCGTTGCAAAAAAAATTAAGACAATGGAAAGACCGAAAAAAATGGGTTGAAATGCCGTTAATCTCAGGCTACTGTTTTGTTGCTATTTCAAGAAAAGAGTACGATGCAGTTTTGCAAACTGACAATGTTGTTTGTTATGTAACATTCGAAGGCAGAGCTGCAGTTATTCCTGAAAAACAAATTGTTTTTTTAAAACAACTATTAAAGCAGAATGATATTGAGGTTACGGTTTCGAAAGAAAATTTTAAACCTGGCAAAAAGGTGGAAGTTATTGAA
>WGCT01000482.1 GCA_015493625.1 Draconibacterium sp.
AACCACAATATCATAAAAATAATGAAATTGGTTAAACAACTTCACCACTAACTTCGACAAATAGTTGAACCGTTTTGAACAATATTCGATTTTATAAGTTAAAAAAGTAACTATTTATGCTAAATTGAGGTAAAACTTCGTAATTGATTTTAAAACTCATTTAGTTTTGCAATCGAAATTTTAAAACATCATTATGGGTAATAACTTATTAAAAGGGAAAAAAGGGATTGTTTTTGGAGCATTAAATCCCGACTCTATTGCGTGGAAAGTAGCCGAAAGAGCGTACGAAGAGGGTGCCACAATAATATTGACGAATACTCCCATGGCTTTGCGGATGGGTGAAACACAAAAGCTTGCCGACAAGCTGAACACAAAAGTAATTGGAGCCGATGCCACAAACGTTGACGACCTGAATAACCTGTTTACCGAATCGATGGAGATATTGGGTGGTAAAATCGATTTTGTTTTACACTCCATCGGGATGTCGCCAAATGTTCGAAAAAACCGCCACTACAGCGACCTCAACTACAGTTACCTCGAAAAAACGCTCGATGTTTCTGCCGTTTCGTTTCATAAGGTTTTACAAACGGCGCGTAAACTCGATGCAATAAACGAGTGGGGTTCGGTGGTAGCACTTTCGTATGTGGCGGCACAACGTACCTTTTTCGGGTACAACGATATGGCCGACGCCAAATCGCTGCTCGAGTCGATTGCCCGTAGTTTTGGATATATTTACGGTAGAGAGCGACGTGTGCGAATTAATACGATTTCGCAGTCGCCAACCATTACTACGGCAGGGAATGGAGTAAAAGGATTCGATCGTCTTCTCGATTTTGCCGAGAGAATGTCTCCTTTGGGAAATGCCAATGCCGAAGAGTGCGCCGATTATTGCATTACACTTTTCTCCGATTTGACAAAAAAAGTTACCATGCAAAATCTTTTCCACGATGGAGGGTTCTCGAATATGGGAATGAGTTTACGGGCATTGGAACAGTACGAAAAAGGATTGACCGATGATGACGAATCGCAAGCCGATAATCATTTATTCGACTAAGAAAAAATCGCTATTATCCGGAATTAATCCGGGCAATAGCGATATTTATCTGTTCTACAAATAAGAATTGGCACAACAACTTGTGTAGCTACAACATACTGCATCATAAAACGTTGCTTGTGTCCACAACAAACATACGCGTACTTTTAAAATAGCTGCCTCCTGTAAGATTTGCACATTCCAAGTCAATATAAAAAGCTTTAAAACCTTTTTTCGGGAAATTGATTTTATACTGCACCTCCTCCCCGTTTTTTTCTACAACTGTTTTACTCCACTGTTCATCTCTAAAATCACGGTCATCCGAATCGGCGCTCCAGCAGTATGCATTTAGCAATTTGCCTGCCGATGTAGTAATGGTTATAGTTACTGAGCTTTTATCCGATGCAATGTCGGTTGTAAATTTCGGATACGGTTGTTTTTGTAATGTTCTTCCCCAAAACGCATTTAACGTACGAACGGCATCGCCAAAACCATTTAAACTGTGCCCGGCATTTGGTGTGTAAAAAATAAAGTTTTCGCCCGGAATATTGTAAATATAGTTTTTAACCGCGTCAACCGGCCAATACTCGTCGTTTGTACCCATAAAAATCATTTTGGGCATTGTAAGTTTTTCACGGTACGAATAAGGGTCAACCATCGTCATTAACGTTTTTCCGCTTGGTGTCTCGGTTGTTTGAAGTATTCCAAGTTTTTCATAATCTTTAATCTGCGGGCTGTAATTGTGCCAAACATCTAATTGATATTGCAAACTAACCGGCATATTCAGCACATCAATTACCATGGGTGCAATTGCCTCAACCCGTTTATCGCTTGCTCCGGTAAGCCAGGTTGTCCACCCCCGTTTTGAGGCTCCTGAAACAGTAAATCCCGAAACTTCGCGGGTTAACTCTTTTTTAGCAAAATCCTGAACCACATCCATTGCACGAACAGCACTTTTTACCATCGGAAAAAGCAAAGGCCACGTATACTCATTGTCGTTTTGAAAATTATGAAAGGTAAACGATATCAACTGGTCTTCAACCAAACCGTTGTACAAAGGCTGGTTAGGTACTTGCCTGACAATAGCTACCAGCGCCTTGTTTTCTTTGGCAACCGGCACAAGCAATTTTGCCAGTTTATTATCAGGTTTTTTCCAGTTGGGATATCCGTCTTTTATACTTCCACCGGTAATAAAAAGCAGTGCACCGTTGTATTCAATTTTATCAGGAACATAAATAGTTAATTGGTGAGTCCAAATATGGTCGCGCCAGTTTTGCGAGGTCAATAAAATATCGAAAGCCGTTAACCCATCGTATTTATACTTCTCTTTTACTTCCCAGTTAAAAGTTTTATCGCCGTTGGTGAGGTAACTTTGCAGCGCTGTTTGAGGCGTTACCGGTTCTTGCTTTTTTGTTTTTGCCGAACACGAGACAACCATTGCAAGAATAGAAAAAAGTACGATTTTTTGAAATATCTTTTTCATCAGTTTCAATTTTAGAATCAAGATACAAGAATCAAGACACAAGACAAGAAAACTAGTGCTTTAACTTAATCATGGTTCTGTGTGGAAAATCTTTTATCATGAATATTCGTATATAATATAGTTTATTCTCTCATTGTTAAGTCTTTATAACTCACCCTCTTTCCTCTCTCTTTGCCTACAATTCTAAAAGACAAACAAACGAGTCGAAACTGTAACTTTCTTGGTTATAACTTCATGCGGTATGAATTAAATGCAAAAGAATATAATTTGTTGCTAAAATATTATTTTATATGCAAATACATATAATTACAGGAAATAATTACACTTACTGATGCGCAATTGTATCGCATTCTCAAAAAAATACCGGATTAAAACACACAATACTTAAATGAATTAAGTACACATACTTTTTCCCATCGCACACTTTATTACAAATTGAATGTTTAATACTAAAATGAAAGTAGTAA
>WGCT01000483.1 GCA_015493625.1 Draconibacterium sp.
CCCGGCCGGAAATGTGGGAATAAAGACCCATTCACCAACCGAAGCCCTTGATGTAAACGGAAATGCCAGATTCGAGAAGATTGCTTCTGGTGCATATTCTGGACCGGTAAATCGCACTTCGGACGGAACGCTTACTACCGCAAGTTCCGACATCAGGTTAAAAAAGAACATTAAAACACTCGATAACAGTCTCGATAAAATTCTGAAACTGCGTGGTGTATCTTTTACCTGGAAGACCAACCCCGAATACGGAACTCGCATAGGTTTTATTGCACAGGAATTCGAAAAGGTAATTCCCGAACTCTCTTTTACCAACCCGGTTGATGGTTATAAAGGAATAAATTATGCCGAAGTAACCGCTGTTTTGGTGGAAGCTGTTAAAGAACAACAGAAACAGATTGAGAAACTGAAAAGTGAAAACAACCAGTTAAAAGCCGACAACAACCAATTTATAAATGCAAATAAACAAATTACTAAACGCTTGGAAAGATTGGAACAATTGATTTCAGGTTATGCAGCAAAATAGAGTTCATTTCTGTTAGGATATGAGATAAATGATAAGCGATATTCATTACAATGATACGATTGCGCAAGTTATCAATTATCAGCTTAAAACAAACTTATTATTCGATTATAAATTTTAATATCATCATTATGAAAAAACTTTTTCTCACTGTTTTTTTAACAGCAACAATCTTTAGCAGCGCATTTGCACAAGTCCCTGCCTCGTTTAATTACCAGGCAGTAGTACGTAACTCGGCAGGCGAAATCCTTGCCAATAAAACCGTAAGTTTCCGAATTTCTCTTTTGCAAGGTTCGGAAACCGGAACGGTAGTTTATTCCGAAACCCATACACTTTCAACCAACGATTTTGGGCTGGTAAACCTAAAAATCGGGAAAGGAACAAAACTCTCGGGCAACTTCTCTCCGGCCGACTGGGGCGAGGTAATTTTCACAAAAGTTGAAATCGACCCGGCAGGCGGAAGCTCTTTTTCGGAGTTGGCAACCTCGAAATTGTCGTCGGTTCCGTTTGCGTTTAAAGCACAAACCGTTGTTAACGACAAAGTTGACGATGCCGATGCCGACCCTACAAACGAAATCCAAAAGTTAAAGCTGACCGGAACACTGCTCGAGCTTTCCGATGGTGGCGGTTCGGTAACTCTGCCCACTTCGGGTAGCGGTGGTGGCGACAACTGGGGAGCACAAACCGTTAAAACCGATGCTTCGCTTACCGGAAACGGAACTTCGGGCAACCCGTTAAGTGTGGTTGCCGATGGCGATGGCGACGATACCAACGAGTTGCAAACTCTTTCAATAAAAGGACAAATGCTGGGAATCTCCGATGGAAACACAATTGAGGTACCCAGTGCGTGGAGCAGGAATGACCCCAGTATTTTTAGAAGAGACGGGAACGTTGGAATAGGATTATCATCCCCCACCGATTTACTTCATATTGGCGATGGAAACATAAGAATTAACAATGGTAAATTAATACTTGGCGAATCTGGTGCATCGTCACAATTTAGCACGCAAGGAAATGATACTTATATCACCAATTTTTCAGCCGGAGATATCTATTTTAATACAAAAACCGACCCCTCTGTAACAGCCACGGCATATGCCAGATTGAGAATTACTAACAATGGAGATGTGCTGGCCTATAACAACTTAGTTGTATCTAAAAACATTACTATTGAAGGAGGAACGCCCGGAGCGGGCAAAGTACTTACTTCCGATGCCACAGGAAAAGCATCGTGGCAAACACCGGCAAGTGGGGGCAGCAGTTTATGGACCGAAAGCGGAAGCAATATTTATCGTAGTTCGGGGAATGTGGGAATTGGGACAACAACACCTGCTGAAAAATTACATGTATCCGATGGAAATATTCAACTGGATGAAGGACATAGATTAAAAATAGCCAACTCAACAAGCCATTTCGATATATCAACTTCTGATAACAGTACATTTTTTTCTTCTTATTCCACAGGTTCAATTTATTTCTTAACAAGTCTAACTGCTAACAATGCAACAACAAGAATGATAATTCATGGAAATGGGAACGTGGATTTAAATAACAACTTGTCTGTTGAAGGAAATGTTGGTATTGGAACAAGCAGTCCAACTGCCCCGCTCGAAATAAAAAGCAATGAAGTTAATGCGTTAATAATTGGTTCGGCAACAGCCAATTACAATCAACGCCCCGGTATTCAGTTTAAAAACAATACCTCGCAGTTTATTGCCGGCGACGATGGCTCCAACGAAATCTTTGGCTTCTATTCGAAATGGGCTAGCACAAGAGCTCACGATGCACAACTGCGCGTGTATGGAAAGGCCAGTAGTAGCTGGGGGAAATATATCCAACTTACCCACGACGGCACAAACGGCTTTATCAGTACCGATGCCGGAAACATTGATATTACCCCGGCCGGAAATGTGGGAATAAAGACCCATTCACCAACCGAAGCCCTTGATGTAAACGGAAATGCCAGATTCGAGAAGATTGCTTCTGGTGCATATTCTGGACCGGTAAATCGCACTTCGGACGGAACGCTTACTACCGCAAGTTCCGAC
>WGCT01000484.1 GCA_015493625.1 Draconibacterium sp.
ATATAGAGAAGATATGAATCGCTGAGAACAGTTTCTTTGTTTTTCAGTTTTACTTCAATCAAATGTTTTCCTTTTTTAAACGAAACCTCTTTACTGTATTTAACATCAAAGTTGTCTTCCTCCATTTTTCCCTTACTTTTCCCGTCGATAAAAAGTTCTGGTGCACCGATGTTACTATAGGCAGAAATTTTAAATTTCCCTTTTTTTTGTTTATTATTTCTGCGACCGACAAGGTAAAGAACAGGCTCACTCGACCAGTTTGCTTTGTACCAGAAAAATGCATCTTTCTTTGTTTTTCTGTCGTAAGTAATAAGTCCTTTATGGTTTCGCCCCTTAATGCCACCTCTGTTCCATTCCGGAACGGAGAAGTCGAACATATTCCAAACATAAGACCCCCAAATAAATGGATTTCTTTTTATTGCCGAGTAGGTAACCTCGTGATAATGGGTCATATAAGGCTCGGGGAAAAATTGACATTTTGGGTCAGGGGTTGTATGTATGTCGTTTGATTGCTGGTAGATATTTCCTCCGGCACCATACTCCGAGATACTGAATCTGATGTCGGGTTTTGCAGTATGGTAGTTTTTTATCCATTTCGAGAGTTCTTCCGGTTTGCCTCCATACCATCCTGTATACTGGTTGAATCCTTGCAAGTCGGTGTGCTGGTGAATTCGATGGTTGAACAGCCACCAAAGGTTACTTACCGAAACCGTGTAGCGCGAAGGATCTAATGTTTTTGCCAAATTATTAAGTTTAATGGTAAGGTTTACCGGTTGGCTTACGATATTGTTTTTTAGTACTTCGTTGTGCATTCCCCAAACAAATATGGAAGGATGATTAAATCTCTGTTTTATAAGTTCCGTGAGCTGCTGTATGGCATTTCCGTCGGCTCCTTCTTTATATCCGTTAATAAAAGGGATTTCAGCCCAAATCAGTATTCCCATCGAATCGGCCAGAGAATAAATGTAATCTGCTTGCTCGTAGTGTGCCAGTCTTATGGATGTGGCCCCGATTTCGTATATCAGTTCCATATCTTTTTTATGATGTTTTGGCAAAAGAGCGTTGCCTTTGTTTTCCCACTCCTGATGCCTGCAAACGCCGTAAAGCCTGTACGGTTCGCCGTTAAGTAAAAATCCTTTTTCTTTATCTATGCTGTAAAATCTCAGGCCGGTGGTATTGTTAATTTTATCCAGAACCCGGCCATTTTGTATTAACTCGGTTTTCAGCCTGTACAGGTAGGGGTCTTTTCTCCCGTTCCACAGGTGGGGGTTTACAATTTCCATACGCGAATTAACCGGTTTAATACCTCCGGGATAAAGGTTAAAATCCTTTGTGCTTGTTGCTACAAGTTCTCCTTCCTGAGAATAAAGACTCTGTTTTAGCCTTACGTTATGAATTTCGGAACCGTCATTTTTGAGGTCGGTAACAATAGAAAGAGAGGCTTTTTATGGCTAACTTCTTCCTGATGAATAAATACACCGGACGAAGCATTATCGATAAGGGCAATGTGAAGATCTCCTGTACTAATTAGTGAAACCGGCCGATAAATTCCACCATATATTCCAAACAGAAAATTGTCTTTTGGGTACGACAGGTTCAGCTCATTATTTACTTTAACAAACAGGGTATTTGTTGTGTCGGGAAGAATAAACCGGGTTATGTTGAATACAAAAGCCGAATAACTTCCAAGGTGTTTCCCTACAAATTTACTGTTAATATAAACTTCGGCATATTGACCCACTCCCTCAAATTTCAAGAAGTACTCTCTATCTTCCTTAAATTGCTGCAGAGGCAACTCTTTTTTGTACCAGCCGGTACCGTAATAAACTTTTTCGCCAGACTGTATGTCTTTGTTATTCCACGTGTGCGGTACGTTTATTGTTTCCCACTGAACAGTGTCGGAATCCAGACTTTTTACATCTGCATTAGTAAGCGAAAACTCCCAATTATTGTTTAAGGAGGTTATTTCACGATGTTGGGAAAAAACATGTGTAGTGAACAACATGAAAAAGAGTGTGCTGAAACTCGTTAATAAAATACGCATTTTTAGTGTTCTTGAATTATAATTTGATAAAATTAAAAATTTAAAAATAACAAAACCTACTAACATAATAGTAAGTAGGTTTTGAATTGTCTTGAGCATCTTAAATGGTAGATGCAAATTGTGTTCACTTAAGAAACTATTTTACCAAAGTCATTTTATGTGTTTCGAATGTGTTGCCAGCCTTAATCTGGAGTAAATAAACACCTTCCGGTAACTTGGTTCCATCAAAAGAAACATTATGTTTCCCTGCAATTTGAGTCTCATTCACCAATGTGGCTACTTCTATCCCTGTTATATCGTAAACTTTCATTGTTACATCATTTCTTCCTTTCAAACTATATGAAATAGTTGTAACCGAATTAAATGGATTAGGATAATTTACCAAGTCTAATTGATCTGTTTTAACCGAATTAATGCTTGTGAGCGGATTGTCTTCGCCTGCTTCCCAAGCTGCTTTTACATTAGCGGGCAGCCAGTTCAAATCTCCTAAAGGGAAACCATCAGAACCCGCACTCATCAATGCCTGATTCTGTGGTGTGAAATCGAAGGGTAAAGGCCAGATAAAATCTTTTGGTTCTGCACCATTTGGACGCCAAGCAATTTCTCTGTCATTTTTCGAGGGATCCATGCGGTTAAACCTCTGTTCCCAAGCCGCCTCAAAAGCACCATCAGGGATCGCTCCCATCTTGAATTGAGGATCATATGAATTTTGATCAATCGAATCCGAAGTCCAGTTAGGCGCAATAGTCCATCCAAATTCATTAGCCCTATATCGCATAGCCCAAGCCATAAATGGTTGCGTGGTCACAGCGTGTGAATTATGCCAATCCAGTACGCGTTGTTCATTAAACTTAAGGTTGTTCGTTATGACAACAAACCTAGCATCTGACCCCTCATTCACAGTATCAAGTTCATGAGGAAAGACAGCACAATCGCCATTAAGGGTGTCTCCCAGTTGCCTGTAGCTAACATAGTCGCCACCATAAGATATTGTGTCTGTGCCGTTAATCCATTGCCGTTTGCCAACGTAACCTCTTAAGTGTGTATTAAAGAAGATACAATTCTGTGCTTTGAAACCATCCATTTTACTCTTGTGATAAGTCTCTCCCCATGTGTTTACATAGGTGCAATGATCTGCCCACTGCCATCCTGTAGGACCTGTGCCTCCAGAAAGGAACATACGACCACCAACAAAATAGGTGCAATTATAGGTGTGATTGGTAGTACTATCTCCATGATACGCAGGGCCGCCCCAACCAGCATAATTGTCATTACCGGTAGTGCTAACATTAAAGTGGATGTTGTCATGGAGAACGTAGTTAAGTCCTGCAAACTTATCGGTCACAATCCATCTTCTGCAACCTTGTAGAATACACCCGTGTGCATCAAAATCAATATGTGACGTAGTAGCTTTAACTACACCATCAATTTGTTTATTGTCCCATGTAAAACCTATAAAACCCAGATCGATTAAGGTCAGGTCTGCTGCAGCCAGAATCATGTAAAAAGAATCTTCCTCCCCTGGATTTGCACTTCCTCTTATAACTGCAGGAGGATCGCCTGCACCAGTACGGTCATATGCTTCTCCTCTAATTACTGTAGGTTGGGTAATCTCAATCGCAGAACTTACCACATACTCTTTTCCCTTTTTAAGGACTAATGTATCCCCGGGGTGAGCCGCCATTGCTGCTTGAATAGTGTTTAATCCGGGATTAACAACAACTGATGTTTGTGCAAAGGTAAAATTGCTGGTCAGGATGAACATACCTGCTGTTAATAGCAGAATCTTTTTTATTGAATGTAAATTTTTTCTCATTTTTTAAAATTTAATTAGTAAATAAATAATTATTAAAGTCATCAAGTTTAGTTTCGATTCATTAAACACCTCCTTTCATAGATAAATAGATCGTTAGATTTTTAAACATGTGACACAAGATAAAGACTCAACTGCTTAATATCAACTATTCGACACAATTATTGATAATTGTGTGTTTCGTTGATTGTCAATGTGTTATGAAAACACAACGAACTATTATTAGATTAGAATATTAAAATTTATATCTGATACCAATATCACCTGAAACACCATACACCTCCTCGTTCGTAAGTTTGCTGGGATGGTAGGTTAATATACGCCGATCCGGGTTATTGGTAATATTATTAATGTTCAAATAGAGTGTTAGTCCCGGTACTTTTTTAAATTTTTGTGAGAGTTGCATATCCAGTCTCATCAGTGCATCTTTGTCTTGGTCGAGAGATTTATTACTGGCCTGTGCCGAAGTAATAGTAGCACTCTGATAATAGGAAGATATCCTTCCAGAAAAGCCTCCTAGTTCATATCCGAGCGACACATTGGCAATCATATCAGGCATTCCAATAATTTTATTGATCCTGCTATCGTGCTGCCCAACGTTTAATACATATGGCGGTTCTTCAATATATTTTTTATAAAAACTAAAGAACGGGTATCTGGTTTCAGACTGCATGTAGGTTAAATTCATGTTCAGCAAAATACCATTAAATGGCTTAGGAAGATAAGAGAACTGTGTTTGCCAGTCAAGTTCCAGACCTTTCACATAACCCGGCCATTTGTTGTTTACTGGCTTCGAGTACAGTTTGTTCTCATAAATAGGATCCAAACCGTACTCTTCCTCCGCATTAATAATTCTTAATGTATAGTTCAATACCTGATTTTCCAATTTCTTGTAAAATGCTCCAATGGTAAACAGGCCTGTTTTGCCTGTGTATAATGATAAATAGGCATCGTAATTATAATTGGTTTGAGGTTTCAGGTTGGGATTTCCCATAGACTGAGTAAGACTTACTGATCTTGAATATCTGGGACTCATCTGGGTGTATCCCGGTCGGGTCAATGTCTTGGTAGCTGCCAGGCGGATATCAAACCATTTGGCCGGTTTAATTTTTAGATGAATCATCGGGAAAAAATCCTCACTATAATTGCTCGCGGTAGTATCTCCAATTAAACCTTGAGTTTCATAAGGTCCATAGCCCAAACCCTCTAAAAACCATCTGGCAGTAGTACTGTACTCAGTTCTTTCATACCGTACTCCGGGTATAAACGTAATAAACTCACCAATGTCTATTCCCGTCATAATGTATGTGGCATAATTTCGCTGAGTATTTGTATAGTCATCTTTATCGCCTATCATATATCCATGCAACATATCATCACACACATTTAAAACATACTCCAACTTGTTAAAGTCGGTCCAGAACCAGCTCTGAGCATCCTGCATGTAAAAATCATGGGAATACGGTTCAACTACAAAAGGTAATAACCCAAACTCGGTGTTAGGAGTATATTTCCATCCAAAATCAGGTAGTCTTGCAATTGCAGTATCGCCTAACATTTCCCCAGAGTGCCGACCAAAACTTGAGCCTCTTATCGATTTATCCAGACTGCGTTTCATGTCACGAATTTTCCCTCCAAATTTTACATATCCGGAGACTTTGCTCCCCAAACTGAAAGGCACTTTTATATCTAGTCTGGCAGCCAGCTCTGACGAAGCCAGCTCTGAGGTAGAATATCGGGGATTAAAGATTTCTGTCCATGCTATATCATGTTTAGCACTACTCATATATTCACTTATGGTTGTGGTGCTGTCAATACCAACCGCTCCTGCATTAAGTCCTGAAGAATTTGCACCACCTATACTGAGTCTGTTAGGCACCATGCTTTTATTACTAGACCTGGAAATGCTCCAATCCACTTTCACACTACCCCAAAAGGTGTGTTCTCCACCAATACCTTGTAAAAAATTCCTATTTAATGCTTCCGTACGGGTTGTACTATAACCAAGGGTCGATCCATGATAGCTATTGGAATATGTTTTACTTTCTGTATTGCGATTACTGAAGAATAGCTGATAATATAGTTTTCCGTTATTCAGCTTATAATCGGTGTAGAGTGTGACCCCGTAACGGTTGTTCAGGTTTTCTGTACGGGTCAGGGTAACTCCAGTGAGTTCAACTGCCCTAATATCTTCCGAACCATGCTCTGAAGCATAAAAGGTATTGTGACTGGCTGAAAGTATATCCCTTCCCCTATCTTTTCGGTCATAAGTCATACTCAACATTACCCCCCACTTATCATCGAAAAAACGGTTGCTTAGCAAAAGATCAACATTATTCATTTTAAATGATTTGGTGAAATTATTGTAACCTGTTCTTAACCAAATATCTTTTCTGAATCCCGGTTGTGCTTCACGCATTTTAAACTCTACATTACCTCCAAGTACATCAGCATCTTGATCGGCCATAAAAGCCTTATTTAATTCAATACCCCCAATCATAGATGAGGAAATAGATCCCAATCCACCTTCTAAACGCATCCCATTTACGAACATGGTATTTGAAGAAACACCACGAACCCTAATTGAAACAGCTTCACCACCGCTTCTACTAACCGATACTCCAGGGAGACGTGCCAACGCTTCAGCAGCATTTGCATCGGGGAGTTCCCGTATTTTTTGTTCCGAAACAACATTTTTAATATTCTCGGCCGAAAGTTGGGTATTTATTGCCTTCGCCTGTCCTTTAGCCATAGCTGTAACAATTACCTCTTCACCCTGAATAGATGTCATTACTATTCTAAAATCCTGTGTAGTAACACTTCCTGCAGATACATTTATTGTTGCCTTACTATCAGAATAACCAACAAAAGTTACTCTAATTTCATAAGTACCCGGAGTTACCTTCTTGATAGAATAAAACCCTTTATCATCAGAGATAGTACCATTTGCTGTACCCATTAATTGAATGTTTGCATAAACGACTGGCTCACCAGATTCGTCAACTACGGTTCCTTGAACTTCGCCATATTTCTGAGCTGTTAATAAAGAGGATGTAAATACAAAAATAAATGTAATTAACACTTTGGAGGAATACAATAGTGAAAAACCTTTACGTAAGTTTTCTTTCATTTTATTAGGTTTTAATTGATTATTAATGCAATCATTAAGCTTGATGTGACAAATATATAAATAAATTTAATTTCGTGTACGGCAACAGAAAAAATATTAAAAAAATACAATAACTTTTGTTTTTTTCAGAAGCAAAACAAAAACAATAATGTTACAAGATGGTTACTAATTATTTAAACTTATATTACGTTTGTTTAATTGAATTGTAGTG